>NZ_JAOQJU010000018.1:0-66056 GCF_025567385.1 Dorea acetigenes | reverse complement strand
TGCCAATCACTAACATATCTGCAATTTTCAAGGTTCATCTGAGCCTATTTTTTTAACTCAGTTTTTTCATAGATTACTTGACACTACCCTACGTTTTTCAGTTACTTTTCGTCGTCATCATTTTCAAGCCCAGGTGCGGTGCCCGTCATAATGAAGTTACTATACTCTTTGCGGTTATCCATCAGATAGACGACCAGTTCATAATAGCCTTCGCGATCAGCAATATACTGAACCGCATTGACATCAAACATATTAGTTTCTCCGGTATCTCGAATAGCAAGAATCTGTTCCTTGATTTTCTTAGTCATCATAATGAAGACCTCCTTTTCTTAAGACTACATTGTTAATGTGCGACTAGGCATTTTAAGCCTAAGTATGTAATTACTCATGAGAGATGTCCTTGTTTCCTCCTTTCTAGTGGACATATATACCTTTTAATGTGCTGTCGTTTATTTTAGGAAAATGACAATATATGAACCAAACGACCTTAGCTTATATATTTCATGCCATAATAGCTACGACATATCATTCTCCTTATTGCAGGAAGGGGTGATATTTTTCATGAATTCCTTTCTTTAGTTATCTTTATTAGCGAGACTCTTCGCAATTTCGATTAATGCAAATCCAAGTTTTTCAATATCCGGTTCTTCTCGAAATACAGGAGTAACTCGGACAGAATCTGAATGCATTTTGCGACCTCGTGTATTTTTCTTACTCATTAGTTTTATCTCCTTATATTTGTCTGACTTGCACGCTTCAGGCCTCCGGCCACTTTTAAGAAAGTTCTACTATAAGCTAGTCTGTTTTGAGATGTATAAGGTACTTAGCCAGAAACGCCGACTAATTCGTTCTTGAATCCAAGCGCAATAACATTTTGCCAAAGGCCTGGGGTATGCAAGCCGAGAGCATCTTTTGCATAGACTACAAAAGGCTCTAATGTTTTGTTTTGCTGTGTTTGTTTTAAAAGGTACTTGCTACATACAAAGTTGCATAAATTCTTGAATGAAACAGGCCAAATCTTCTTTGATAGGCTTCGTATCCATATTGAGTAATTCTGCGTCTTCCAATATTCTCTTGGATTGGATATAGCAGATGGCAAGGCATTCTGAAATAGAGTTGTATTTGCTTTTAATTTCTTCTTCGGTGAGAGTTTTTCGCGTCATTCTTCATCCACCCCGTATTCGCCGCTATTCAGATCTTTTTCATCGAGAATCAAGACATAGATGAGATCTACGACATATGGACGGATGGTTCTTTTGATTTCAGCGATATCTTCCTTAGAATCAGCTAAGAGCGTTCTGAGCGAACAGATTGCCTTATAATCAAACTCCAAACAATTCGTGATGTTTCGGAGCAGTCTTTTGTAGTCGCCCTTAAATTCCGCTAAGCCTTTTTCAATCTCTTCCTGGCTTGGTCTTTGTATCATGTAATTCCTTTCGTTAAAATTAGTAAAAACAGTCATCTGGCCTTTTCGTCTCAGCAGGATGTCTCGACTTGCATGCCGCAGGCCTTTGACGTCTCTGCTAGAGGTAACCCCTAGCAGAGATCTTTGCTGTCAAAGCCGTTAACAATTATCTTCTCGAGATCATCTGGCATAATAATGAGAAACATTTTTGTGTTTTTCTGGTTGGCCTTAGCGATTGTGGTTTGTAGCACCTCCTTTCGCGCCTTATCCGGAACAATCCAGATAATAGCAGGGAACACACCGTGCTTACGTTGTTCCAGATTAGTCCTGTAATAATCGTAGTAACGCTCACACTTTTTGAGGATAGTTGCCGGAGACTCAGTTGCTAGATCTATCTCAATAAACCAGCGGTCTTCATATTCGCCACATTTCATTGCGAGAAAGAGATCTGGTTTGAGGTGGACAGTACTGCCATGATGAGAGTATGGTCGCCAACAGCCTGGTTCCGTATCTACCTGGTCAAGACTTATGTTTGGATTTTGCTGACAGATTTCATGGATGCATACATAACAGGCAGACACTGCAATAGCGTGATTTAAGTGATTGAGTGAAGGTTCAAGGTGGCGCTTGCGAGTCTTCTTCTCGCGTGAGTCAAGTTTCAGCAATCTATATCCGGCTTCACTTAAGTGCCAGACCAGAGACGATGAGCCACCTCTGACGCCACCAATTCTTCGGTCTAGATTTTTGACGAGACCATATTCTTTGAGTTTTTTCATTTCACGAGCTGTAGCTCGAAGAGCTGCCGTCTGAGTTGAAGCATCGGTGTTATGGAGACGTTGGATTTGCCCGGTCAGCATAAAGGTACATTTTGCCAGTGATTTGAGGATCGCAATATCTCGGTCGCTTAGACGTTGTGCATATATCCGCAACATTCGGTCGGTTACAGTTTTCGTCATAGAGTCCTCCTCGGGGGCGGGCGAAGTTAGCTCGGTAGAGCTAACAGTCGCTTCCCAGAAAATGCTTATGTCGGCGAAGCTTGCCGCTTATTTTAAAGTTCTTAGGGGCGCGAAAGGTCTAGCGGAAGGTCAGATGATTCTGCGCCTTCCGATAATACTTTCATCGGTTTCGCCGTTGGGGCTTTCTTCATTTGACTCCATAAGCTTGATAAAATCCGACTCAACTTCATCTCTTGGGCGGCCATAGCGTATCTGACTTCTGGCACTAATGTCAGCGGCAGTATGCAGCATGTGCGTCGGTGGACAGGTCTTGCCTTGAACCCAGCCAGTCGGTCTACCGTAGTACATGAAGTTAGTGTAGACGTGGTATCTTGGTAGGCTCATAAAATCCAGCATGGTTAGATCTGGAGCCATCGCTGCTATGTCTCGAGCATCGCTTGCATTAAGTCCAAATACGATCTTATTCCTCGCATTCGCATCAACGCCTGCCTGAATCTCCCGTGGGAGCTGTGCGCGATATTGATGAGCCATCGTAATACCAACACCAAGTCCACGAGCCTGTGCTAATGCATCAGAAAGATCGGTTGGCAAACTCAGATAATCTTGTAGCTCGTCTATATATAAGGAGACCAGGTGCCGCTTCTCCGGCGGAATATTCGCCCGAGAAAGGGCTAACGTCCAGCTTAGGCCTACGATTAGGCTACCAAGGAGTTTGGCGCTTTCTGCCCCGATTACGCCCTTATTAAGGGGGACTAGGACTATCTTGCGCTGGTAAAATAAATCGGTCAGTTGAAACTTTGGATTGCTTTGTCCTAAAATGCCTCGCAGTCCTGGCCTGAACAAAAACTGCCTAACCTTATTAAGTACTGGAGCTACCCATTGCTCACGTTCGGCTGGTCTGAGGTTACTAAAAGTATCCCAGAAAGGTTTGAGTGCAATTTTATCTTTAATATCCTTAGTGATTTTCTCGCGGAAGTTTTCGTCCATGAGAAGAGCTGGAAGCCAAAGGAGTGTTACATCCTTGGTAGCACATAGGGTCATGAGAGCGGCACTAAGCACATCCTGAGTTCTTATCCCCCAATTGTCTGAGAATATCTCTTTGAATACTGCGAGAATTGCATCGGCTATTAATGTAGAATCTCCGGGTAGAGATAGGGGATTAAAACCAACTGGCTGATCATCTGCGGGATTTATAACCACTACATCATCAGCTCGATCCATCGGGATACGCTCCAAAATATTAGTAACGAGATCAGCTTTGGGATCGAGTACTAAAACACTACGTCCGGCATTAATATCTGCAAGGATGAGGTTCAGCATCGCAGTAGACTTACCGGATCCGGTCGGACCGAGGATGATAGTGTGTTCCAGAGCAGCCTCTGGCGAAATACTCAGTTTCTGCGCGTTTGACGGATTAAGAGATTCAGCAAAAGTTCTGTCCTGGCTCATATGGCGTGGATTCGCATACCATTCTGGTGGATGCACCATGCGTGGATGCAGACCGAGCGTACCCGGTAGTTCATCGATACCAAAAGGCAGGAGTAGAAAACTGGCTAGCTCTTTAATGGAGAGCTTTAATGGAAATTGCCAAGGAATATGTGCGAGATTAAGATTTTCTGCCTTTTCCTTTTCTTCAGTAATCCTGACTCCAACCGATTCTAAGACTCGAAATGCGCATGCGATGTTGCCAATGCGACTACTAGCCGCCTTATTCGTAACGCCTATACGAATAACCGACTCGAAATTATACTGTTCAGCTTTCTCCTTCATAGATTTTCTGGTTTCTGCGCTTGCTTGCGTGGCATGCCCGAGGGCAGCATCCAGCCAAGTCATGGAAGGATCAGATATGTTCTTAGGGAGAACATTTGGAGAAAAAGCTTTTCCTAGTATAATCTGAAGTACAGCTTCTTCGTTTGGAGCTGTAGCAGCTAAGGCTGCAAGTCCTGCTCGAATTGTCGACTCCGTTATATCTGTTCTGAGCGACAGATTCGAGTGTGATATCTTGAGCTTCCGGGCGGTCGTGATTACCGCCCGGTGCTCCTTTTCAAAGCTATAGAATTCAATATCTCCATGTACTTTTATAGTCTCGGCAACTCTATTCCAGAATCGGGTCTGTGTACCTATGAGGTGAATAATCTTGCCATTGCTGGCTCGAGTTTCCCAGATGATAGCACCCCGATTCTTCAGAGCAGCAAGATGGTTTAGCATGTCTATTACCTGTTCTAGCTTAAATGGTCGGTGCCAGATTACTTCTTTCCAAGTAATATCCGTGAGTTCGCTTCTAGCCATAATGCGGTCCTCCTACCATTGCCCGCCATGCCGGTTCCGCCAGATACGAATGGCGATGTAGAGGCCAATGCCAATGACAGCGATGAGTGCAATGATTTTCCAAACGCTCGCTATAATACAGACACTCATCTTGATAAGATAAGCCGAGATGACGAGTGAGACTGCTATCTTCAGGATTCTTGAAATCAGGCTTTCTGGAGAGTTCATTATTCATTACGCCTCCTCCTTCGGCAGAATGGCCTTCGCACTATACTTAGGAACCGGATAGCCGGGGATAAATATATCTGATTCAATCTCGTTACCCCAAACACTCCAATCTTTATTACTGCTTGGATGTCTACGGGCAAATAACTCGAGATAAGGTCCGTCATAAAGCCTCTCAACGATTGCGAAGAATTCTTCAGGCTTATGTGAATGATCTTGGCGCGGACTAAAGAACCAGTCGGGTTGCGAGCGGAATTTAACTGGTGCTTTACCTCGTGTTCCTAGATAAACTGCCTCACTTGCAGTTCTGCCATAATTTCCAAGTCCCATCACTGGTTTATCCCAGTGGAACATCCTACGGAAGGTGAAGCCCCATTTTTCCATCACATGAAATGCATCATGCGATGTACTGTTCGTTACCCATAGCCAAAGATGTGCATTTTCTTCAGCCAAATCTTCAACTGGCATATTCATGATGGAGTCAAGAGTCATGAGATTGTAATGTCTTCCTGCACCATGTCTGCCTTTTTGATCTTTATCCCAAGGCGGATCTGCGACTATAACGCTGAACTTTTTACGAGGTTCCGGCCACACTAACTTTGTCGAAGGAGCAGTGAATTCGGTCGTAGAGATGAGAGGTTCGGTTGTAGGGTGTCTTTGATCTGGCATAGGTGCCTCCTTTCCGGGCGACTCACTTGGTGCGCCCAATGCATTTTAATGTTCTAAGGCTTGCTGCCTTTGAGTTGAGTAAAACATGTACTGTAAGCAAAAAATATAATGATTTTTTCTGGCTATTTAAGCGATTCGTCACTCCTTAACAGGGGTCAAAAGTGTAAAAAATAACAGTTTTTACGCTGTTGTATTTTTTACAACAGTTTATGTTTTTCAGAAAAACATGCTTCCTATTGCGGTATCATTCGAGGAGCATCCAAGGTGCCTTCAAGACGATAAGTTTGGTTTTCCAGTATTTCCGTGCTAGCAAAAAGCGGGGCAAGATAACCCTCAATAATGGCTCGGAAGGATCGGACGGTCAAGCTGTCTCCCGACATTGCCGCATCGATAATTCCTTGCATAATACCCGGCGCTATGTATGAGATGGAGTGGGAGTATTCAAGTCCTGATTCCACAATTTGCTTCGCCAAAATCTTGCACTTTGCCTGTTTGGATAATGGATCAAAGTTAACAAAACATTGGAATCTTGATGCGATTTCTCTCAAAGTTCCGACTTTCACAAAGTTCTTACGAGCTTGTTCATTTTTCTCATATATCTGCATAGGCAGAGTTTTTGCGATTTCTTTTTGCTCGGCGTTTTCATAATCTACAGTTACGCCTTCATCAGATGTGTCCGAAGATTCGGCGAAATCACGTACGATAAATCCAATACGCTGCTTATCGAACACTGAACTATCGCCTGATGCAAGGTTGTAGTTTGAAGTAAAAATAAAGATACAGTTTTTAAAGTTATATTCCCGAGAACCATCAGGTCTAGGTTTATTGGCAATACATTCGCCCGCATCCAATATGGACATAAATATCTTCAATACCTCTGGATGCGCTTTGTCGATTTCGTCAGCCACCACGACTGTCCTCTCATTTTTCGCTATTGTTTCAAAAAGCGGCTCGTCGTCATATCCTATATATCCCGCAGGCGCTCCAGTCAGTCTATGCACAGTATGAGCTTCAGTGAAAGTATTAAAATCTATTTTCAATTCAGAATAGTGATGTCCCGTAAGCTCTGTGAGAGCAGATGCTAAGACCTTCGCAGTCTCAGATTTTCCAACACCAGGCGGCCCAGAGAACATAAAAGATACTGGCTTATTAGGCTTCAGCTTGTTGACATGCTGAGCGGTAATAAAAGAAATAGTTTTAAGCTGATCTTCTTGTCCCATGATGCTCTGGCTCAATTTGCTGAGAATGTCGAGATAATCTACGGTGCGAACAGCGGTATTGCTTTCTGGCATTGAAATTAAATCCCAGTCCGTAATAGTAGAGACGTCTGTCCGTGGCATCATGCCTTCATCTGACTCTAATTGCGGAGTTTGCCCCACAGATGGAGTGTTTAGTGAAGGAGCGGGGGATACATTATCCCCCTCGCCGATTAACCGCAGTCCCTGCTCAAAAGTATTCCAGCAATCAAATTTGAGTGCATGAACATCGGAAAGCATTTTAATTAACAAGTTACCTCCCGAATACGCAAAGTGCGGATCTGTAAACAGTCCATATGTATTAGGACTTGGTTTCCAAAACTTAACAGTCAGCTCTCTCGGTATGCAAGATTCCGTAAGGCGACATTCGTAATCATAAGTAGCGCCAATAGGCTTATCATCCAGCGTATCCATCGCATCTTTAAGTTCCGATAAATCTGCCATTTTAAATACTTCGTAATCCAACAATAGAATCACCTCCAAGCTATGCAACTACTTCATTACAGTTACAGATAGGACAATTTTCCATCGGTTTTACAGGAACCCATAATGCTTCACCGAAGAAAGAGAATCTCTCATCCATTGCAGTATCGAGAAAATTTAAGCCATATGCTTCGCCGGCGTTCGGCGCCAATCTTAAAAGTACAAGATTGCGGTCCGCAACACGATCCAGCATACCTGAATATCTATAGTCGCCTTTGTGATATAGTAGCAACATTAATGCGACTTGCACCTCGATAGCATTCGTCTGCAATACTGATGGATAAATAGTCCCTTCTGAAGTTACCGTGTTCTTGTAGCCTTTTTTATATGCTTCATATCGACTATGTAAAATACATTTAGGACAAGTCTTAGTGACGCCAGGGTAATAAAACACAATTTCCGAAGCTAATCCACCTTCATACATCTGAGGCGCCATGAACGGGACACCTAATTTTAATGCAATATTAAGAATCGCATCCTGCGCATGAAAATTATCCGTGCTCGCCACTACTAATACCTTGCCAAAGTCTTCTAAGATATCCTTTGGAAGCATGTTCGTAAATTCTTCGATCGTAGTATCGTCAGTAATAGCCTTCCAATAAATATCTACTTTTGCTTTTGGATTAACATTGAGAATCTTATTTGCGAGAGCTTTCACTTTTGCTTGGCCCGATTCAGCCAAATATGATCTCTGCGTTAGGATATTATGTGGATTGCAAATATCCGGGTCTATAAGTATAAACCTGCCGATTCCACATCTTGCTAAAGCCTCTGTAGCTCCGACCGAACCGCCACAGCCAATCTGAATGATAGTGGAATCTTTCAGTATCTCAATCGGAAGCGTCTTACTAATTCTTGAATGAAAATTTTCTGGCATCTCGGGTTGATCTCCAGGCAATGTATAGACTTCACGAGGATTGCCAATGAAGCTTCTGTCATGATAGAGCGTATACCAGAAAACAGTACAGCCACCGTCAAGTCGCGGGTCTAATATGACGATCGGCAATTCGATGCTATCCATGTCTAAGGTATCCATGATTTTGCCGCCATATTCTATATCTGAAACGGACAGTCGTGAATAGGCGCCCGGATGCGAATGCGCAAATCCGCAAAATTCAATGCCTTTTCTATGCCACTCCTGAATAACTTTGTTGCAAATTTCAACATCCGGCTCGCAACTAATTTGCGTAGACTTTGATTTACTAATATAGAACGTGACATCTACCTCTTTTCCGTCCGACGATCCAAGCATGGCAAGCTGCTCAGGGGTTTGATATGCGAGTGATTTCTGCAAGTCTTTAAGCGTGTCTGGTGTGGGTTTTAAGCCTTCTTTAATTTTCTTTAAAAACATATTTTTATCCTCCGTGTTTATTTGTGTATTAGATATGCCTACATTAACTTCCGGTGAGCCGCGAAACATATGAGTCGAAACTTCGTAGTCCTCTAATATATCTAGATGTGCAATCCGCCCAAACAGCCGCAACTTGCTTTGCGTCCTCGAGACTCATCAATTCGCCATCCCAGCAGATATATTCATAGGTTTCATCTTCGTCCTTCAGTCTGTGCGTACTGTGCCCATCACTTGGTCGATTACCGTAATCGATATTTTTAATGATATAGATGCGCCAAGATTCCGTTCGAAGACCAAGATCAAAGAATACAAAATCAAATGTCATGCAGTCATCTATATCTCGGTAGAGCAATCTTACGTGTTCTCCGTACATTCTTTGCACCTTCTTTCTGTAGAAGATTGCGAAGAGCCAGTAGACTCTTCGCAAAAAGATGTAAAATTAGAAACTTTTAGATCTAAAGGTTCCTGGCGGAAGAGAACGCGTAAAATCAGTATCCTGACCTACACTACTGCCGTCTTTAGGACCGATATCAGCCATAGAGACGATATCGCTTCTCAGTTTCAGAGATTCCATCATAGATCTCACCTCCTTTACGATGGATTGAAAAAAGCGAGAAAAATGTTATAATACAAGTAGTTTAAAGTATTCAGATTCTACTTTTGGAACCTCCCGCTTTTCTTGATGCTATTGTATTACGAACCGAAGCAAGAATATATGAAAGACCAATTGACATTGAGTTGACATTTTTGTTGACATGAAGAGGGATATTATTATGGAAAAAAATTTAAATTATATGAATTATGAAAAAATATTTAGAGAATATTGCAGGGGTACTTTTAATCCAGAAATAGAATCTATCAGATTTATTAAAGCTAACGCCGATAACGTAGATAAATATATTCTACTGTGTGCTGCCATGAATGAATCTGAAAAGCAGAATTTAATTGGAGAAGGCGATAGTTCCATCGATGCAGCAACGCTTTCAAGATATAGGAAGGGTGGTCGCAAAATCGCAGACGATATTCAGAACACTTTTCGGAGAAAAGATTCCCTTAAATTAATACAGCAACATTTTCAGAGAATATTTCCTAGCGCAATCTCTAAGTATGACCACTATAATCTTTTAAAAGAAATTTGGAATCTTACTCAAGATGATCTTTCTATTCCTGCGGAAATACGAGAACAATTTAACCAAGAGTATTCAGAAGCAGTATCCGCATTAAAAGATGACAATCTAGAGGAGTCTTGTTTATTTCTTGCGCATGCATTAGAAGTCGCTATATTGCGTGAAGATTATGTAAAATATATCCCACATTTAAGCCGGGACGTTGAAAAGGCTATTCGGGAATTAGAAAATAATACAGTGAGTTATCAAGCGGGGGAAATATTTCGCGAAATGTGTAGAGCTGCGCTGGATGGCACTATAGACGAACATAAGAATGCGGCCCTCAAACAAGTTAACGACTCTAGATTCACAGATGATGACTACAAGTATTTCGCGTTAGCAATTCTAAAATGTAGAGACAAAATGGCTGAAGATGAGCTCTATGGCTTGAGGATTCTGTGCTTCTTTTCTGCCATATTAGAGATAAAGCAACTAAAAACATCTTCAATAGAGGGAATTAAACATGTTTTTGAAAAATATGAAATACCTAAAGAATCGATGTTTGTGATTCCCATAGATGAGCACATATTATCGGGGCGAATACTCCAATTCGAAGCCAAGCTGCCGCGCCTGATATCGAAAGAAGTTGTTAATTTCGATGATATGGATGAATTTCTGGAACAGAAAAAAAGAGAAGGATATAAGTATATTTATAAACGGCAAACAAGTTCCGAGAATGATGGGGAGCCCGCTATTTATCTCTCTAAAGAGAATCTATCTACGGCGGGAGTTGTCAATGACGATAAAGCTCCTGAATTTTGGATAGAAACTCCTGGATTTGATAAAAATAAGTTAATGTAGACAAAAAATCAGCCAAGACTTCTTACGCATCTTGGCGGATTACTTTTAGGTTTTTATCTATACATCCTGTGCTGTTTTTAGGCCGCACTGCTCACCTCTTCGCCATTCCGCTACAGGCTCGCAGTCATTTGTTTTATTGCCTAAAATCTATATTTCTTCCATTCTAAGTTCTTTTCAATTCTTTCAATTCCCACGACCTACCCATAGAAGATAATGCTCTGATTCAGGATGTTAATGATCTAAATGTACATTCTTGTTGGTAAAATATCATAAAATAGCAAAAATGTCAATAGTATTTTAATGCAATATGCACAAAACCAAGAACTCGGCAGAGGTAGCGAAATTACATCCTTTTAATTTATCTTTCTTGGTTAAAGGAAGAAAAACGAAATACAATAATCTCCAAATGCTTTGCATTTTCTGCAATAGAACCAACCTACAACAGTCTGAGTATAGTACACTAAAATAGCATAAGAACAATAAAACACTGGAGAAAAACATGTCAAAATTTCTTAGGGGGAAACTAAAGGATAACGAAGCTAAAAAGGCTTTACTATCATCGAAGTTGTTCTAGTTCTGGCTATCGGTGGGCTTATCTTTTTGATGGTCTTCATTGCATTACCGGCTCTGCAGCGCAGCCAAAGAAATACTCAGCGCAGAAATGATATAGATAGATTTGCGCAAGCAGTAATTGAATATCAAAAGCATAATTCTGGAGAACTGCCATTCAAGGGATACGAATAGCTCTTATCATTTAAATCCTTCATAATACTCGCACCTCTCCAGGAAATAACTTCTCTCTAGAATTAGCTTACTTCACATTTCGATTAGGCGTCCAGTATTATTTTTCAAAGATATGCTAATCTATAAATAGAGTAATATGGAGCAAAAATGCAAAAATACTATGATAGATTAGCTGAGCTATTAAAAAGCAATAGCGAATTTGTAATTGATGAGAAGTTGAATAAAAATATGCTTGCCGAACTGGCAAGAAAATATGACGCCGGATTGTTTAGCTTATTGTTAAGCGATAACATTATTAAGGAATTATTTTTCACAGAGACTGAAGCTGGATTAATTTTCAAGAAAGATGTATTTCTTCAGTTTATTTCGCAAAAGGAATTCTTGCCGGACTCATACACGCGATTCTCTTCAAAGATCGGCTTGGCTTCCGGTGATAATTTTATATCCGACGATAACCGGGTCGTACTAAACTGGCCGTATAAAGATTGTGTTCTAGAAGGCGGTCAGACTAAAGAGGATCAAAAGCGCGACGAAGTCTTTTTTAATGAAGTTCTCGCTCCGGATCAAATAACCACCATTCTCGATGACAAAGTCTTTACTAACTGGAAACGCTACGACAAAGACGGCGAGCATGAATTAGATGAGCTAAAACCAGACGATAATCTTATTATAGAAGGCAATAACCTCATTGTCCTTCATTCGCTCAAGAAACGCTTTGCTGGCAAGGTTAAGCTTATCTATATTGATCCGCCGTTCAATACCGACAACGATAGCTTTATGTATAACGATAGATTTACTCGTTCAACTTGGCTTACATTTATAAAGAACCGGTTGCAGGTGGCAAAGGAATTACTTTCAGACGATGGCTCTATCTTTATTCATTGTGACGAAAATCAAGATGGTTATTTACGCGTGCTTTGCGACGAAATCTTCGGTGAGGATAATCTCATGAATGAGATAATTTGGCGCTATCGAACATATGTCGGCCAAGTAAAAGATTATTTTCCCAAAAAACACGACACCATATTCTGGTACAAGAAACATAATAGACCAAAGTTTAATCTAATTTACGAAGACAACATCGAGGAGACCGTGGATTATAAGAGGTGGGGTAAATTTATCGTGGATGGAAATAAAATAAGATATGGTAATCATCCTACCACAGATAGCAGATTTGCTGCATACTTAAGGAAATATATAAAGCAGTATGGCCAACCGGATGAAGGTGAGGTGATATATCAAGTGAATGGGTATATTATTGATGATGTCTGGGAGGACATTATTGCTCTTGATCCTAAAAACCTTTCGGAAAGGACGAAATTTTCTGGTGGCCAAAAACCAGAGGCGTTACTGCAGAGGATTATTGGATCCGTTACCGATCCTGGTGATATTGTCCTAGATTATCACCTTGGTTCCGGAACGACTGCCGCCGTAGCACACAAGATGGGGCGCCAGTACATTGGTATTGAACAGATGCATTACATTGAAGATATTTCCATAAAGCGCCTTAAGGACGTTATTGGCGGCCATAAGGGCGGCATATCGAAATCCGTTAATTGGACCGGTGGCGGCTCATTCGTTTATTGCAATATCAAGAATGACGCAAATAAATTCCGTGAGCGCATAAAAATGAGCAACGGAGACAATATGTCGGAGTTGCTCGATGAAGTTCTTCATTCATCATTCTTATCCTATCGCGTAGATCCGAAGAAAGTTAATGCGGATGAGTTCGAAAAATTATCATTAGCGGATAAAAAGCATATCCTTCTTGATCTCATAGATAACAACACGCTCTACTTGAATTATTCCGAGATTGAAGATAAAACCTACAATATTTCTGAAGCAGACAAAAAACATAACAAAGAATTCTACGGAGCATAAAAATGACTCCAGATAAACCACTATACGAGAAATATAACATGGTGACGGCATCGGGAATATCTTTCCCGTCGACGCCTAAGCATATTCGTGAGAACCTCTCCCATAAATTACGTCCATACCAAGAACAAGCCATTGGCAGATGGATGCACTATATAGATAATGATTCGGTAAACAAAAAAGTTCCAATTCAGTTGTTATTTAATATGGCAACTGGTTCTGGTAAGACTTTAATTATGGCGAGCCTTATACTTGATCTGTATAAGCGAGGCTATCGGAATTTTATCTACTTTGTAAACAGCAAGAATATCATCGAGAAGACGCGAGATAACTTCTCCAATCCCGGAAGTAGCAAATATTTGTTTTCGAATAATATTCAAATTGATGGCGAGAAAGTTGAGATTTGCGAGGTTGAGAATTTTTCTGAGACAGATAATAATGCAATTAATATTATTTTCACGACCATTCAAGGATTACATACAGATCTGAATATTCCTCGCGAAAATAAGCTTTCATATGAAGAGTTCGATAATAAGAAAATTGTATTAATCGGCGATGAAGCGCATCATAATAATTCCTCTACGCTTCTGTCAAAAGATGATTTAGAAGATAACCGTAGTTGGGAGTCGACTATTTCTAATATTATGGATATTGCGAAAGATCCCATCCTCCTTGAATTTACAGCAACAATTGATTTAGAAGATCCAAATATTTACTATAAATATTTCGACCGTATTATCTACAGATATGACCTAAAAAACTTTCGTCAAGATGGCTACAGCAAGGATGTCTTCATCTACGATGTCGACTCTGATCTTAGGAGCCGTATGCTTCAAGCGATTATTATTTCGCAATACCGAAAGAAAGTTGCTCTCAGGCATGGTATTTGGCTAAAGCCAGTTGTTTTATTTAAATCGAAAACCATCGCAGAAAACAAAGCTAATTTTCGAATGTTTAGGGAACTAATAACTTCTTTGTCAGTAAATGACTTAATAGAGCAGAAATCCGGTGCTTCAAATATATTGGCAGACGCTTTTAAAAAGATTAACCTAGAATTGACTGATATTGTTGAGGAATTAAAGAACGATTTTATGTCGGAACGGCTACTCCTCATAGATGGCAATAATATTGATTCAGACAAGCAGATTAGGCTGAATTCTCTCGAAGATAAGGACAATGAAATTCGTGCAATTTTCGCCGTAGATATGCTAAATGAGGGATGGGATGTCTTAAATCTTTTTGATATCGTTCGGTTATATGATACTCGCGATGCAAGGAATGGCGCTCCGGGAAAGACAACGATTAGAGAAGCGCAGCTTATTGGTCGTGGAGCACGCTACTATCCATTCGTAGTAGATAACCCTGAGCAGAAATATGTCCGGAAGTTCGACAACAACGAAAATGAAGAACTTCGGCTCATAGAGCAACTTCATTATCACTCGGCAAGTAATCCAAAATATATTCAAGAAATTCGACAAGCATTAGTCACGTCTGGATTAATGGATGAGAATTACGTCGAAAGGACATTAGAATTAAAAGAATCCTTTAAGAAGACGCGAACCTATACCGATGGCGTTGTGTATATAAATGAGCGCGTATCGCGAACCGAAGCATCTATTAAAGATATTCGCAAGGCTACTCTATATGGTTTTGATTTTCCGAAGATTGTCGAAATATCTCTTCCTACAAACATTGGGCATATAACGTCGGTTTTTGATGAAGTCCAAAATGAGCATTATAGTGCAGACGAGATAGTAAATCTTGAATTTGATTTTGGTAGATTAATCCCGGCTAATATACTCCGCCATGCTATCGCAAAGAATAAGGCGTTTCGATTCAACCGGATATCTAAAAAGATATTCGCTTTAAATAGTATTGAAGAGTTTATGACTATGGTTGGCAAAGTAAAAATAATTGTCACGGGCTCAAAAAATACCAAGAATAGCCTAACTTCTCGACAAAAGCTATATATAGCTGAATATGTTCTTTCAGTCATAGAAGCTCAAATTGACCAGAATGACGAACGATATATAGGAACCGAGCAGTTTATTGCTAAACCGATATCGCAGCTGTTCAAAGATTCAATAAGACGTAAGTATCATACCGTAGATGCTGGAAGTGATAAGGAATATGGCATACCTCAATTCATTGCGCAAAATCCAAAATACAGGTTAAATCTTGCACAAAAAGACTGGTACGCATATAAGGAAAATTACGGAACTAGCGAAGAAAAATCACTTGTTGTAACACTAGATAGCATGATAGAGAATCTTTCTGAAAAATGGAGCGACATCTATCTCTTGCGCAACGAAAAGGCTGTTACGATATATTCATTTGACGACGGACGAGCATTTGAGCCGGACTTCTTGCTATTTGCTAATGACAGGAAAACTGGAAATGTATCGTGGCAAATATTTATCGAGCCAAAGGGTGGCCAACTCCTCGAAAGAGATAAATGGAAAGAGGATTTTTTGCTTGAGATTACCGAAAAAAGCGACTCCCATATTTTCTTTGAGAATGAAGATACAAGAATTATTGGCATGCCTTTCTATAACGAAGAAAAAAGAGCGGAATTTATTGCGAGATTAGAGAATATTCAATAAGCTAAAGTAACGATACAAGAAGCTCCGCTAATCCGACACTACGGGAATAATGCCATTCATGAAATAAAATGCAGACAATGTCCATGCGAGTAAAATACCGCCGAGTTTAACTCGGCGGTTTAAAAATTATCTTGCATTTATTCCATTCACGAAAGCTAAATAGCAGGCGAAGTCTCCGATGGCTTTGCGGTTATATGGATTATCCTCTTCATAGCCAAGTTCGTCACGCCATGCGGCGGCTTTGCCTTGCTGTTTTAAATAGCGCGCCAGCATATTAAAATGCGTGATCACGGAGTTGTGGCAGGAAGTTCTGCCGGAGTCTTGCTCATTTTTCTCTTCGCGGCTAAGCAGTAGCCAATTTGCTCGGATTATAGCATAGCGAGTTGCAACCTTCATTAACTCATCATATAACTCCAGCGCTTCCACATCTGCGCCAATCTCGGCGAGCATTTCCGCATGGATCGTTTGCATTTTTTCAAATGTAATCGCTTTTGGCTGCTTTAAATATTCTTCATAAGTACAAACCATAATAACCCCACCTTTCCTTTTTAGAAGTATAGCTTACGGCATATTGGGCAGGAAGTCCAGTGGATTCTTAATTAATATTTTGGCAGAATCAGCCGCTTTTCTACCACCTCGGCTACCAACTGCAGGGTGTTCTGGTAGCCTGTTTTCTGTAAAATGTTCTTGATGTGATACTTGACGGTATTTTGCGTAATATCCAGATCTGCCGCGATTTCTTCGTATTTCCTGCCTTGTGCAAGCTCCCGGATAATATCAAATTCCCGATTGGTAAACTCAGTGCTGTTGCTGTACCCGATACGAATCATTGGCGCGTCCTCGGGGTAAATGTATTCGCCGTTCATCACCCGGCTGCAGACCCTCCACTAAGGCAATGCTCGAGCAAGCCATTGCTCCAAATCTTCTATAGACATTTCTTCGATGATATATTTGTTTCTTGCAAAGATTGACCCGTCTTTATATAAATACGCGGTGTCACGGTTGCCGTTAAAGCTTAACCGAACATACTCTTGCGAACCAGAAGCCGCCTCTTGAAGAAGATGATAATACTCTTGCACTTCGGAAAAACATTCCATTCGTGCTTTATTTCGTCTCTTCTCGTTCCCCAGAGAGCCAATAAAACCGCTTTTGACATCATAACGCTTTTCAAAACGGCAGCCACAAGGAGTATGATGTATGCTTCCGTCTGCCCAGCGAAATTTTCCGGAAGCACAGTAATCGAACTGAGCTTTTTTGCAAGAGTTGTTAATGTTTACTATGTCAATGTCATCTATCGTTGGAACAGGGGGTGTTACCCACTTGTCATCACTGATTAGTGAGATCGCTTCCTCAAATAACCGCTGCTGCTCCAAAGTGATCTGCAAGGCCAGAGATTTCTCATAGTCAAGCAGATACCCTTCACTATTTGAATTATGTTTGTGCATTTCAATCAAATACGGCGTTTTATTCATGACATCTCTGTAGTAATCATTCCTATTCTTTCGTTCCTGTTCGTCAGACTTCAATTTATTATAATGTTCTGTTAAATTTCCCATTTTTATCCTCCTTAATACTTCGGTAAAATCAACCGTTTTTCTACCACCTCGGCTACCAACTGCAGGGTGTTCTGGTAGCCTGTTTTCTGTAAAATGTTCTTGATGTGATACTTGACGGTATTTTGCGTAATATCCAGATCTGCCGCGATTTCTTCGTATTTCCTGCCTTGTGCAAGCTCCCGGATAATATCAAATTCCCGATTGGTAAACTCAGTGCTGTTGCTGTACCCGATACGAATCATCGGTGTGCCCTCGGGGTAAACATATTCGCCATTCATCACCCGGTCACAAACCTCCAGCAAAGTGGTACTGCCATATTCCTTGTACCAAAAGCCGTTACAGCCGCAAGCTTTTGCCTTTTGGATAAAGGAATGTTCCGGCATGGAGGTCATAATAATAATTTTAATTTTAGGGTTGTACTGTTTGATTTTTGACGCAGCTTTGAGACCGGATTCTTCATCAGCCGTACAGACATCCATCAGGATTAAATCGACACACCCGCGCAGACAGGCAATTTCTGCATTCGCTGCATTTTCTATGGAGGCGTACAGGACATATCTTTCTGATTTGGCAATCTGACTTTCAATGGCGTCCTGGGTAATCCTGGAATCTTCTACTACTAAAACCTGTATCATTTTCGTCCTCCTTTCTGAGCTTCGTCAAAATCAAAGGGAATATCCACAAGCAGGGAAACACTGTTGTCGCAGAGTACCTTCAGGGTAGCTCCTTCCTGCTCCAGCCGCTGACGCAATGCGCTGAGGCCATTGCCCTCGGTAATACTTGAAACAGATACGCCGCCGTTGTCGGATATCTCTATATGATAACTTTTCTCGTCCTGCTCGATTTTTACCGTCAGTTCCGTAGCATCCGCATGGCGTACCGCATTGGTGAGTGCCTCTCGAACGGCGGCATATAGTAATTGCAATGCCTTGCGGCTTTTGGGCTGTTCTCCAAGGAAGGTAACCTTACAGCCAATCAGCTCCGCAACCTGCATCAGTTCAGACTGCAGAGAGGAATCGGGAACCGTCCACACGGTAGAAATATTGGAAAAATCCTGAATGGTACTGTTCCAGCTTTTCCGCAGTGTGTCGGCATTCTCAGCCAGACGGTCTTCCGTAATCGCCTTAGTGGTGGCCAGCAAACAATGCCCCAGCTCATCATGGATATGCATTTTCGCGGCAAGAATCTCTTTATTCAAATTGACTTCCACGATGCTTTCCAGCAAGGCTTTCTGCCGCTTTTGCATCTCCTGCAGTCGAATGGTATTCTCGTACAGTTCTTCGCTGAGCCGGTAGAGCCCGGTAATTTCCGCCGCCTCAATCTGAACGGTATTGGGATCAAGAAATCTCAGTTCAAAATGCCAGACCGAGCTGTCGGAGAAGCAGAAGAACAACTGTTGGTGGGTGTTCCCGTTTCCATTGTCCGGCTCTTTCGGTAGCCAGGATTGGGTCAGCTTTTCCGCCTTGCCGTTACTGGAAAAGCTTGCGAGTTCATCCCACGCTACCTTTGCGTTCAGAATCGTGTGTCCGGTCAGTTCCAATACCAGCTTGTTCATCTTCTCATTGACGAGAATGACCCGGCCATCCAGCGCGGAAAAACAGATTCCGCCGGGATAAGAGTCGATTGCCTTTTTGATCATTTTCGCCGATGGTTTCTTTTTCATGACTGCACCCCCTCTCCCTCCTGCAAGAGCAGAAGCCGATAGCCTGTCGGAACCTTTACTGTCTGAAGACGATATCCTCCCTCTAAAAAGCGAGGAACAAACTCGCGATCTGTACCGGTAATCTCAAAGCAAACCTTGTCGCTGATTTGGATTACCACAGAAGACAAACGAAAATCTGCCTTCTCTAAAATCTCTTCCAAAGTTTTCATAATGAGGAGAATCAACTCCGGTTCCAAATTCGACGTGGGGCAAAAATCCAAGCTTGTCTGAATCCCAAGATTCTTCATACCTTTCGCCATATCCTGTAAGCTGATTGCTAAATCACCCATCGGAATCATCTGCTGTTCCTGATAAGTGAGCTGTAGGTTGCAGAAGCGTTTGATATAGGTGCCGATGAGGCAGATGCGGTTCCAGTCATCCGCCGTAAGGGATTCTTTCGATAAAAGCGTTGTCAGCGAAGCAAGCTGCCCGGTCACCTCCGCGGACAGACTGTCGTAAATATCATTGCGTGCCTGAATACTTGTCTCATCCGATTGAATGCGGATTTCCTGCGCCAGAAGATCTCTCTTTTCTTCCAATTCTGCATTTAGACTCTGAAGCTCTCGTAAAGCCTGATTGATCTGCGAGAGATCGGTTTGCCAGACCATATACCCGCCCGGGATTTGGTGCAGGTTCATGGTAATATCTTCCGTAGCAGAAAAATGCTGATTTTGCTTTAGAGCTTCCAGCATAGCAGGCGTGATTTCCGCCGCATTTTCCGATACTGCAATCCGCTCATCGTTCGATGAAAGAATTTGCATTGCCACCGTAGACCGCCGGAATACTTCCTCGTACTGCGTGTTGACGGGAATCAGCCCCGTCAAAATATAGAGCTGCCAACAAAGCACGATGATGAAAATCAATCCCGCCGAATATTCCACAAGCTCAAACCGCACCACGTAGGCCGTAGCAGCATAAGGAATACTAAATAGAAACAGTAGGATCGGCTCGTAGAAGGGAATCAACTTTCGGTAAAGCGGGTCTGACTTTGTCGTATCATTTCGCTGATAAATCACATATACCTGATGCCCGATCATCCACAATCCCCACAGATAGATGATATATGTGCCGATGTATGGATGAAAATACAAATTTGGCTGGGGTTCCTCCGGCACAATGTAATAGAAAAAGTGATGCAAATCGTTGGTTAGTGCCAGCATGCTCAGAAAATATGCCGGGATTAGGAGCAGATACCACTTTTTGCTGATCTGGTAATCCTCCGGCTTGCCGAGATAGAATGCGCTGTAAAACCCGAACAGTGGTATGAAGACAGCCGCGATATTGATAAAGTATCCGGTAAAGCGCATCCATGGAATATTGACATAGAGGAAAGCATCCTGAACGAAGCGGACCGTTAAATACAGGATACTGACGATATTTTGGGCAGTCAGGTGGTTGCGCATGGTTTTCTGTGTGATTTTCGTCGTAATTGTATGCTGCCAGCTAAAAAGCAGGAACATATAAACCGCCCAGACAAGATATGGACGCAGAAAATCCTCCGGTAAGTATCGCATACTGAGTTGCCGGTATGCGGAGACTACAAACAGTAGCACTGCCGCTGCAAAAAGCCGGACAATGGATTTTTTACGCTCGCTCATTTTATCCCCCCTTAGAAAAATGATTCTAACCAATCTGCGCAGTTAGATAACGATAAGAATATTATAGCATGAAAGGTCAAATCCGCCCTACACAAAAGGGTAGTTTCTTGGAATAGGAGTAACGAATAAAAAATCATGCCCACAATCGCGGGACATAGGAAATATCCTTTCGCTTGTGGGCATGTTATCATTGATTAATGATTAGATTTTGTTTTTTCGTCTTACAAAATAAGTACAGCTTAATCCAGCCGCAGATACGAGCATAACGATTATCCACAAAGCAATGTTCGCTGAATCTCCGGTCTTTGGTGATGTTGTATCCGTGTTCGGATTTGCAGAATCGCCAGGCGTAGATGGCGTTGTGCCGGAAGTCAATTTAGGGATGCTTTCCGTTCTTGTCGCGCCACAGGTCTTACAGGTATACGTTTTGATACCTTCCGCATCTTTGGCGGCTTCCTTTGTGACTTTTCCTTCATCCCAAACGTGAGCTTCTTTCTGGACATGTCCGCAGGAGCAGGTACGCTGGTGATTGCTGCCATCCTTGCAGTCTGTCCATCCGCCATAAGAATGTGTATGAGGCTTGTACCCGAGCATAACAGGAGAGGTGCCTGTCAGGCGGAAGGAGATGCCGTTCGCGCTCTCTGTTACTTCAGGGGTCTCCACTTCGCCGGCCTTGTGTCCGTTCACATCTTCATCAAACATATGGACAACGGTAAAATCATATTCCGTGCCATTGGTTCCCTCCGGATAAGGAAGTGTTACCTCAATGCCTTCTGCCGGGAAGTTCTCGGCAGTGACCGGAATCCAGGTTTCACCGCCATCCTCACTGGTTACAAACTCAATATCGTACAGTACGGTATTATCCGCCGAATACCCTTCGTTGGAAAGGATGGTTTCCGTCAGCTTGCTTTCGATCTTTTCAACGGTATCGTATTCCGTATTGCTCAGATCACCGGTCACTTCGCTGAGACCTTCGGTAATGTTGACTTTGTTCTCTGCTTGTTCAGATACTTTAAAGCTTTCAGTATACAAGGAATCGACATCATCAAATGAGTAAATCTCTATTTCATTTGTTTCTTCATCATAAAAACATGAATATGAACGTCCGTCCGGTGTCCATTTAATTCCTTCCCCGTCATATAAATAAGTTTGTGTGCCACCTTCTGTATATGTGACTTTGAATTCTAATCCCTTTAAAGTTGCGGCAGATCCGTTTTCCTGTATATCTTTGATGACGCTGTCAGGAACCGACAAAAGCTCCATGTTTTTTATGCGCTTTATTTTCACAAGTTCAAAACGAGCATTGTCTGAGGCTGGCTGTACATAAAACGAAATGGGATCGCTGTCTGTTGTATAGTAGGTAGGATGGTTTCCGAGAATTGAGCCTTTAACTTGTCCGGAGGCATTCTCTACCCAAAGTCTGTATCCAATGTAATTGCCTGTCTGGTCTTTTGGCGGCTGATACAGATAATATAAATATTGTCCGGCCTGATCGGATATGTTGTAAACGGTGTCTAATTCAATCTTCGCAGGCTCCACTTCCTGAGGCGTACCAATTGAGAAATTATAAGTGGCAGTGATTACCGGATTGCCATTCGCGTCCTCGCCTACCGTAACATCCATAGAATCGCGTTGGCCATTTACGGTTACATAAACGTTGTTTGTTCCGGACAGTACATAATAATAGTCCCCAGAATAAGAAGCAAAAGATTGGAACGTCATTTTCATCGTGTATCGACTATTATTCTGGAACGTATCCGTATCCGCCATTTTTTCGCCTGTACTGTCGTAAAATTCCTGAGTGACTTTGACAACATCAAGAATAGTACCGTCGTCCCACGTTGGTTCCGCCTTAACAGCCAACCAATCATAAGCCGGAGTATCGACCAGTTTATCAAGCGAAGGGAGCTGAACGATTAAATCGTTCTCGATAACCTCCTTTTCCGCATCTGGCCCTGATGCCGCTAGGGCTACTGTTGGGAGCATCGTGAATATCATGCATAATGCAAGTAAGAGTGCTCCCCATTTTTTTAGTTTCATTAAAAATTCCTCCTTTTCGCACATATAAGATAAAAGCCTATTAAAGCTACTTCATAGTAACACTCTCAAAAGGAAAGCGCCACACACAATCAGGTAGTTTTTTGAAAAAAATAAAAATATGTCCGCATTGTTCTTTTTTCTGATGTAATCATCCACGAATCCGATCCGCTGACATAGCAATAAAAGCAAGAAACCTCTCCAAGAGAAATCCTCGACGCCCGCAGCAGTGACGAGGATTTTTATGTATGACGGGTACGCCGTCAATCTGTGATGAAAATCCACAAGGGGCGCAGTTGCCGGTGAACTTCCATAGCGACCCACAAGGTTCACATCGTGAGGTTTGGGCGAGAATATCTACTTCGTAGCAGAAACTAAGGACTCAATGCCTTCGATGCAGCTCCGTTTAGTAGAAGAATCCAAGATTCACTGCGCTCGTGAGCATTTCAAGGCAATTAGCTCTGAAAACGTAGTTTACGATGTCGTAGACAGCTATGACGCATTACTTAATAAGGTAATGAAGTAGTAATAACAATATGGACTCGCTATTTTATGGCGAGCCCCCTATCTTAAATAGACTATACTTCAGAATGGGATGAATATTGTCATCGAAGATATCGTATTACTCATAATCCCATCTCGTCCGATTGGTTGATATATTGTTTCTCCTCAAGCATTTATATATAGTTCCATCGCATACTCCGAACATCTTAGCAATTTGCTTAACGGACTTCCGCTCTTCAGTATATAGCCGGATGACTTCTTCGGTCTTATACTTCCGCCCTTCGACGTGGCCAGAAACATCAATTCCCATTCTTTTTAGATTGTTGCTGATGGTGTATCTATGGCACCCAAATTCCTGAGCTAGGTCATATGTGGATACTCCGGCAAGATATTTCTGAGCTATTAGTTCGAGTTCTTCGTCCGATAAATGTTTTTGTTGCTGTTTTATCTCAGTTTTGATATTATATGCAGTAGCGAAATCTGCAGACTCAGAACTATCAATAACAGGGGTCGGCAGGGCGTATTTGACTTTTTCTAGGATTATCTTATAATTCTTCGAGTTGATTTCCGATAGTCCCACTTAAAAAAGCGCCGCAGCTGCGGTGCTTTTTTATTTGTTTAGATACAATTCAAATGCGATATCGGCTCTTTCAAACGGAAATTTTTCTTTATCAACGGGAATTTCGGTGAATCCAAATTTGCGGTACAGGTGTACGGCATGTGTACACCTTCTGTTAGATACAATGATAATTTTTTCTAAATCCAGTTCTTTTGCGTAATCAATGCAGGCTTTCAGGCAGGCGCTGCCGGCGCCCGTTCCGGTGTACATTCCTCTTGCTGCAAATTTCATAATCTCCCAGTCGCCGTCTTCCCGCGGCGCGATCATGCAGCATGCCATTGCCTGTCCGGCGTCATCTAATGCGAAGAAAATCTGACCGCCTTTTTCAATACAGGGTTCTATGTTTCCCATCTCCCGTAAATCCTCGTCTTCAAGAGCAAACATATCCTCAATCCATGCTTTGTTCATTTCGATAAAATCTTCTTTGTATTTGGAATCATATGGTACGATTTTCATTCTTATCAATCCCTGCCTTTCTTTTTGCTCAGTAAATTTATAATTGTATCGATTGCATTGATTAAGCATTGTTCATCCTCGTCAGACAGATTCTGAAGGATAGTCTCTATATCTCTGTTAGATGTGTTTATAAAGTCTTCAGCTCTTTTCTTCCCGGCTTCTGTTAAATACAGCGAATAGGAGCGTCCGTCCGTACCGGAAGGTTTCCGGAGAATGTACCCCTTTTTTTCATGGGCTTTGATAATACGGCTTAAATAACTTTTATCAATATTCATAATCTGAGCAATGTGGGCTGCATTACAGCCCTCGTTTTCATATATTTCAAAGAAAACACGTGCTTCTGTTATGGAATACTCTGAACCAAGGTAATGATTTCCAAGCAAATTCATGGAAGGCATATAAAACCGGTTAAAAGCTCTTACTTTTTCTACACTTTCCATATGGCTCATAATCCAATTTTCTCCTTTTCTATTTTAGTGGACTTGTTCAACTAAATATACAATATATCAAATGGTGGAATTTGTCAACTAAAAAAGGAAAATAAAAAAATACGGAAATTCGCAAATTAAAGCTTGACAATATACGAATTTCCGTGTAGTGTATAGTTAAGAGTTGCGGAAAACAGTAAAGAAACATTTGTTCTGTGCATACGATAACATGCTATGGAAGGGTTGTCAAGTGTGGCTTTGTCTTCAACGGCCGTGAGGATAACAAAACTGTAATATCTACGTAATTCCACAACAAAAACTTCCGGAAGAATTGTGAAAATATTAACGAGGGACGTAGTACTTTTACACTTTACTACGTCCCCAATTAAAAAAGAAAGGATGAATAAGATAATGAATGAAATAAAGAAAGCAGCAGAATCAAAGATTCTTGCGGAACAGAAAGAGAAAAGAGACAGGAATACGAAATATTTCCTGACAGAAAATCATGGTGGAATTGCCGCAGTCTATCCGTACCCGGTTCACTATGAGGAAAATGGAGAGTGGAAAGAGATAGATAACTCGCTCAGGGAAGAAAATACGGGAGAAGAAGGTTATGAAAATAAAGCGGCTTGTGTGAAAGTAAAGTTTGCAAAGCATGGGGATTCCCCTAAAATGGTTACTTTGAAGAAAGGAAGCCATAAGCTTTCCTGGGGATTGGAGAATGTGCAGGCAGATGAAAAAGAAAAGAAAAAGAAAACAGTCTTCCGCATTTATGAAAGACAGAATGAATCCGCAGACATCGCCGGAGAGATACCGGAAGCAGAAGAAAGGATTAATGCTTCTGCATGGAACCGGAAGCAGATGCATCTGGCAGGGACGGTAAGCGGTGGTATCTATGAAAATATCCGTGAAGGTGTGGATCTGGAATACCTGATTCAGGGAGAGACGGTGAAAGAAAATGTAATCCTGAAAGAGGCGTCGGCGGCAGAAGAACCGTTACGGTTCTGCTTAAACCATAAAGGACTTACGCTATCCAAAGAGGAAAACGGAGAATTAATCTTCCGTGCTGCAAAAAAGGGTGAAGATGAGGAAATCTTCCGTCTGAAGGCACCGTGTATGTATGATGCGGCGGGAAGTTACAGCGCAGCCGTATCTTATGAGATGGAAACGGTGAAGGAAGGAGAAACCATCCTTACTATCCGGGTAGATCAGGAATGGCTGAAGGCAAAGGAGCGCCAATATCCGGTTGTGATTGATCCGAATGTGGAGACAATACGGCAGACGGCAAATATCAGGGACACTTTTGTAAGAGAAAAGTATCCCAACAGCAGTGTTACCGGCGGCTATGGTTCCTTTGTAGTGGGGAATAACGCTGAGTATGGCAGATGCCGTTCCTTTATTGTGCTAAATACACTTCCGCAGATTCCGGCAGGAGCGATTATTTACGATGCAAAACTGTGTATGTACCAGTATCAGTTTTTCCCGGGAACAGTAAATAGTTTTTATGTAAATGCGCATGAAGTAACCGGCAGCTGGAGTGATAATTCTGCTACGTGGAATAATCAGCCGTCTTATGACAGCAGAGTGCTGGATAGGGCAGAGGTGAAAAGCGTGGTAAGTGGGGGCGTGACCTATGCTGCGCCGAAAACCTTTAATATCACAAAGCAGGTACGCAAGTGGTATAAGGGAAATAATTTAGGAATCTGTCTTAAAATGCATGATGAGAGTGTTAGTGCAGCTGCAGGATTTGTTGCGAGCGACCATCCGGTAAGCGGCGGTATTACAACAGACATGTATCCATTCTGTATGTTTTATTACCGTGATGCAAAAGGGCTGGAGGATTATTATAGCTATCATGAGCAGAGGGTAGGAAGAGCCGGAACCTGTTATGTCAATGATTTTAATGGAAATCTGGTAGTGGTACATCCGGATACAGTCACAAGCGGGAATCGGTTCCCGGTCAGTCTGTCCCATGTGTATAATGCAGCGGACAGAGAGAAAAAGGAAGCGAATGGCAGATATAGCCGATATGGATGCGGTTGGAGACTGAGTGCCCAGAAAGAATTACGTGCGTCCGGGATTGCAGATTATCCTTACGTATATACGGATGAAGATGGAACAAACCATTATTTCTACAGAGACAGGGAAGATAGCAGCAGGTTAAAAGATGAAGACGGATTGGGCCTTATCATTACACAGGAATCTTCTTCGGATGAGACTGCTTACAGGAAAGTGGAGACAAAAGGAAAGGTACAGATGATATTCCGAAAAGACGGTTACCTCAGCAAAGAAATTGACCCAAATGGTAATACAATTGAATATCTCTATGAAAGCGATAAGTATGGCAGTTATCTGTCCAGAATTAAGGATCCGTCCGGGGCATATCTGAAGCTTTTTTATAATACAGACGGAAAGCTCTATATGCTCAAAGATGAAATTAACCGGATAACAAACTTTTTTTATGAAGGAGATGATTTAAAGTCCATTACTTATCCGGATGGAAAGGAAAGCCGCTATGGATATGGAGTGAGTGATTATACACATCTTCTCATGTATGTAAAGGCACCGGAACTTTATGAGATGTATTATGGTTATGTGGATGATGGAGGTACAAAGCGTGTAAAGCAAATGACCGAACATGTGGGGAGCCAGATGGGGAAAGAAGTGAATGTTACCTATTGTGACGGCAATGTGACTATCTTTGAAGAGCCGGGACTGGATGGAAATATTAATAAGAAAGAAGATAACCGGTACTATACCTATCAGTTTGATACCAGCGGACGTCCGGTGTGTGTCTATGACCAGGATGGAAAAGGAACAAGTTATGGTTATTATACTGAAGGAAAGAAAAATAACCGATTAAGCAGAGCGGGATCCACGGCGAGAACCATTCAGAACCATCTGCTGAATACTCGTTTCGAAGATGGCTGGAATCATTGGGAAAAATATCCGGCAAACAGCAGCCGGGTTCAGATTGTTTTAGGAACGGGCTATATTGGAAAGAAATCGGCAAGAGTGATAAGAAACAGCGTTGCTTATGATGAAACAGGTGTACAGCAGATTGTGGAGGTAAGTCCCGGTAAGTATACGGTCTCTGCTTATTATAAAGTAACGTCCATTTCTCAGGGTGAAGTATATATTACGGTTAATGGACTCAAAGACAGTGGAGCGGAAACATTTCTGGGAGTCTCGGCAGTCATAAAAGAACCTACGGACAGCAGCATTGATGATGGATGGCAGAGAAGAAGTGTGAGCTTTACGGTGCCTTCTGAATGTAAGAGAATCCGTATCCGCAGTATTTTGTCTCATGGAACAGGAACCTGTTATATGACCTGTTTCCAACTGGAAGAAGGAGAAATAGCGAATAAGTTCAATCTCATGGAAAATGGAAGCTTTGAGCGGCTGGAAAGTGGGTCTGCCACCATACCTGCCAGTTTCACAGGTATTCTTACCAATTCTGCATTGTATGCAGACGGTGTGAACAGCTCGGAGCGAAAATATGGAAGCAGCGCCCTGCGTATTTATGGCGAACCGGGGAAACGGAAAGGTTTCTGGAAACGAATTCCGATAGAAGGCTCGGCAAAGGATGTATTTTCCATTAGCGGATGGGCAAAAGGAAAAGGAATTCCGGGCAAAGAATTTGGCATGGTGATAGGGATTGAGTATGAAGACAAAGATGCGAATGGGCAGTATAAAACGAAGTATGAGAGCATTCCGTTCAATCCTCATGTAGAAGACTGGCAGTTTGTGAACCAGACCATCAGTGCAGATGCCGGGGATGGAAATACATCCAGGAAATATCGTGCCATCTTGTTCCATATCTTCTATGGAAATCAGGCAAATGACGCTTATTTTGATGGGATTCAGATTATCCGGGATGATGGAAAGAGCTATGTATACGATGAAGAGGGCAATTTGATTTCTGCAAGGACAGCGGCAGCAAATGCCAGCTTCTCCTACGATAAAAACAAAAATCTTACCAGAATGTCAGACATTACAGGAACCGCTTTTGAGTACGGATATGATGAGAAACAGAACCTGAAGCGGGCGGCAAGCTCCGAGCAGGTGATATATCAGTTCCAATATGACACTTATGGTAATCCGGTTCAGACTACCGCTTATGGAGAGAGACGCAGGCGAGCTTTGGTTGTGGGCAGGTGTTATTATATTCGGGAAAAAGTGTCGGGAAAATATCTGGAGGTGCCGGGAAGCAGCACATCAGCGGGAACTGCGGTACAATTAAATGCTTTCCAGGGAAGTACAAACCAGAAGTGGAAAGCAGAAGATGCAGGCGCCGGGTATTTGCGGTTTCTTCCGCTGCATGATCCGACGAAAGCGCTGAATGTGCAAAATGGCAGCAATAGTGATAATACAAAGGTAGATATTGCAGTTTATGATAGCGAAAAAGATGCGCAGAAATTCAAATTGATTTCTCAGTGGAAGGGAGATTATCAGATTGCGGCGAAATGCAGTAAGGATAAAAGAGTTCTGACGAATGCGGCGAACAGTACCGCAGATGGCGCGCTTGTTACAATCTGGGGAGCGAATGACAGTTATGACCGCCAGAAATGGTGTTTGGAACCGGCAGATCTGGCGACGGTTTCAGACGAACCGGAGGATGGAAGCATCTTTGCAATCCGTGCAAGGCACAGTGGACAGTATCTGGACGTGCCGGGAGGATATTCCACTTCAGGAACGGTACTCCAGCAGTATTATTATAACGGTACGGATGGACAGAGCTTCCGGCTGCAGAAAGCAGATAGCAATGGTAATTATTATCTCAGACCAATATGCGCCCCGGCCATGGCTCTTACAAGAATTGCAAACGACGCGCAGATTAACCGCGCGGCAATCATCCTGCGGCCCTTCTCAAGTGGGAATACAGCTCAGAAATTCCAGTTTAAAAAGGTGGGGACAGATTATGCCATCTGGAATGAAGCTTCCAATGAAGGACTGGGAATTATGGGAAATTCCTGGGGAAGCGGAGCAAGGATTGTGACTGACGGAAGCCAGGCGATTTCCAATTATTCGCCAAACAAGAGATTTGTGCTGGAAAACCGTGGAAAGCAGATCAGAGCTTCCATGGCACATACAAGCAACGGAAAGCAGGTGGCTTCTGTAACAGATAACAGAGGATATACTACTACGAATACCTATGATTCCAGTCAGCGCTTGTTGACGAAAACAACGGATGCAAAGGGGAATGTAACGAATTATGCTTATGATTCCGATACAGACCAGTTGAGGCAGGCAAGCGCCGCCGTAGATGGAAAAACGACCAGCAATACGTATACGTATGATAAAGGGGATCGTTTAAGCAGTATTGGCCATAATGGATTTTCCTATAATTTTGAATATGATGTCTTTGGCAATCCGACGAAGGTGAAGGTAGGAAATACGGCGCTGGAAAGCTATACCTATCTGCCTTATAACGGTCCTCGGAAAACGCTGACCTATGCAAATGGTAAAGTTATTACAAATGAATACGATAAGGACTTCCGCCTGATTGCCCAAAAACATAAAGAGTCAGATGGGGATGAGAGAACAGTATATGAAAATGCTTATGACGGATATGATAATCTGGTAATTCACAAAGATTTATGCCGTGAGAATACCTGCCAGTATGATTACGACCTGATTGGGCGGATGACGGCAATGGAGAAGAGAAAGAGTACAAATAATGAGGTTCTGCAGAAACTACAGGTCAGCTATGATGACAAAAACCGGGTAGAATCGGTAGTCAGCAAGGTTGGCGGAATTACGAAAAAGACCGGTTATATGTACGGAAATGCTTCCGGAGGAGAGCTGCCGGGACTGGTGTACGGGATACGCGTGGACGGTTTTAGAAAGTGCGTCCTGTCTTACGACCAGATGGCCAGATTGAAAGAAAAAGCAATCTCTGTCGGTACGGGCAAGTATTACAGAAGTACCTATACTTATGTACAGGGAAAGGAGAATTGGCAGACTACAATCCTGCCGGAGGGAATTACTAACGGAAGCAATAAGTTAAAGTATACATACGATGCGTTGGGTAACATTGCGAAGATTTATGAGAATAATATTTTAAAAGTATCTTATACCTATGACGGACTGAACAGATTAGCCCGGGAAAATAATCAATGGCTGAATAAGTCCATCTGCTATAGCTATGATGCGGGTGGAAATATCCTTGCAAAGAAGGAGTATGCTTATACAACCGGAACCCTGGGGACAGTGCAAAAGACAATTTCCTATGGTTATGGAAATACCGGGTGGAAGGATCAGATTACCAGCTATAATGGGCAGACAATTACTTATGATGCAATGGGAAATCCTCTGACCTATAGAGATGGAATGAAGATGTTATGGTACGATAGGAAATATCTGACGCATCTGACGAAAGATAAGACCTATTACTTTGCTTATGATTCCGAAGGAAAACGTATTGAAAAGCATATTGTAAATGGACATAATGCGGAAAATATTATTAAGTATTATTGGAATGGGGAAGACATTCTTGCGATTCAGGATGAAAACGATTTGATGCATTTTGTCTATGATCAGGACGGACATCTCTTTTCCATAGAGCTGAATGGAACGACTTACTATTATATCCACAATCTTCAGAATGATATTATCGGTCTCATTGACAGCAATGGAACCCAGGTGGTAAGCTATCGGTATGATACGTGGGGAAATCCAATTTCCATGACGGATACATCCGGCACAGATATCGGTACCAAGAATCCGTTCCGTTATAGAGAATATCTCTATGATGAAGAGACAGGGCTGTATCACCTAGACAGCAGATTCTATGATCCGGTGATCGGAAGGTTCGTCAGCCCGGATGATGTAGATGTGCTGAAAGCAGGGCAGGGCAATCTAAATCAGTATAATTTGTATGCATATTGCCTGAATAATCCGGTGAACTATGAAGATTCCCAGGGAATGTTTGCAGTAATGGCAGCCGGTATCATCTGCAGTGCCGTGATTAATGCAGGACTTAGTGCATTAGAAGCGTATTCGAATGGAGAAAATGTGGGGAAAGCCTTTGTTATAGGGGGCATCTCCGGCGCCGCTTCTGGAATACTGGGATTATCTAAGTATAAGATGATACGCCTAGTGGGAAGTGCAGTGGTAGGAGGAGTTACAGAGGCTGTAAGCCAAAAGGACATCAATATAAGGAAAATATTGATTGGCGCTGGTTTTGGATTCCTGGGCTCTGTATGTGCGATTCCGGATAAATATATGGAAGTTTTTTCAGAGGGAGAGAAGCTACTGAAAACACTGACTTTTGATAATATCGTGACCCTCGGTACGGGCACAGTATCCATGGGAACGAAAATGCTTGTGACGGCGCCTGAGGAAAAAACGACGTCCTGGTCGACGCAGTCAAGGGATCGAAGATATTATTCTGTCCAAACTTCCTGGTCTTCACAGTCGAAGGATCCGCGGTATTATCCTGAAGTTTCATGGTCGGTAAAAAGCCATGACCCTAGATATTATTAAATAAAAAGAGAGAAGAGTGTTCACGACACGGCTTAAGAATGTTTTTATAACTGAGCCTGTGTTGTGAACACAGCTATTGAAAGAAGGAATCTGATTACGGAAGGAGTATGGTGTGAGAATGAAAATAGGAGCGAGAAAGGGTCTTTTACTGCTGGCTTTTAGTGGTTTCGTTATTGGTAGTGCGGTGGTGATAAATTGTATAGATCTTATTTGTTATGCCATTCGGAATATAGAACTCTATGAGAAGGGAGAAGTTTATATGGGACTCCCTTCATGTTTTATTATGATAATAGGATGTCTGTGGGGAGTATGTATGACCTTTTGTACAATATGTAGGGAGAGCAGTACAATAACTTTGGATGAGACAGGTGTTACCAATAAGACTCGTTTCTATGAGGAATCGTTGCGCTGGGAAGAGGTATGGGGTTATGGTGTTGTAAAGAGAAGTTTTAAATTTATTTATATCTCAGGGAAAAGAATGTCGAAAAAGAAAGCATTTGTAATGATGGACAACAATGAGCGACGAGTGTGGTATCCGAATGTTGTCCGTGAGAAGAGGAATCAGAAAAAGAAAGATTTTTTCCTGGCATTTCCATACAAGAAGGAGCGGTGGAGCTACGTGTGCCGGATGATGGATAAGCAGGAAGAATGGAGAAGAGAATATCTGGAAGAACTGCAGGAGGGGCAGGGAGAGTTCAGGGAATAGGAAATCTGATTATGGAAGGAGTATGGTGTGAGAATGAAAATAGGAGCGAGAAAAGGTCTTTTATTGCTTTAGCTATTACTGGTGGAGGAGCCATATATGGCACATATCTTATTTGTTATGCCATTCGGAATATAGAACTCTATGAGAGGGGAGAAGTTTATATGGGAATTCCTTCATGCTTTATTTTGATAATAGGATGTTTATGGGGAGGATGTAGGCTCTTTTGTATGATATGTATGGAGAGCAGTACAATAACACTAGATGAGACAGGTGTTACTAATAAAACTCGTTTCTATGAGGAATCGTTGCGCTGGGAAGACGTATGGGGTTATGGCGTTGTAAAGAGAAGTTTTAAATTTATTTATATCTCAGGGAAAAGAATGCCGAAAAAGAAAGCATTTGTAATGATGGACAACAATGAGCGACGAGTGTGGTATCCGAATGTTATCCGTGAGAAGAGGAATCAGAAAAAGAAAGATTTTTTCCTGGCATTTCCATACAAGAAGGAGCGGTGGAGCTACGTGTGCCGGATGGTGGATAAGCAGGAAGAATGGAGAAGGGAATATCTGGAAGAACTGCAGGAGGGGCAGGGGGAGTTTGGGGAATAGGGAATCTGCTTACGGAAGGAGTATTGTGTGAGAATGAAAATAGGAGCGAGAAAAGGGCTTTTATTATTAGATTTTTATGGTTTGTTTTTTTGTGTTGGAGGGACAATATTTTTGATGTATTTGCTTCCCCGTCTCTTTCAGAATGCAACATTGTATGGTGTAGGGATGGCTTGTCTGGTGATTCCCTCGCATTTTTTAATGATAATATTGGGACTGAAGGGAGTAGGTACGGCTTTTTGTACGATATGGGAGGAGAGTAGTACAATAACTTTGGATGAGACGGGTGTTACCAATAAGACTCGTTTCTATGAGGAATCGCTGCGGTGGGAAGATGTCAGAGAGCATGGTGTTATAAAGAAGTCTTTTAAGTTTATTTATATTTCAGGGAAAAGAATATCGAAGGATAAAGCCTGGATTATGATGGAGCGTCATGAACGACGAGTGTGGTATCCGAATGTTGTCCGTGAGAAGAGGAATCAGAAAAAGAAAGATTTTTTCCTGGCATTTCCATACAAGAAGGAGCGGTGGAGTTACGTGTGCCGGATGATGGATAAGCAGGAAGAATGGAGAAGGAAATATCTGGAAGAACTGCAGGAGGGGCAGGAGGAGTTCCGGGAATAGGAAATCTGCTTACGGAGGGAGTATTGTGTGAAAATGAAAATAGGAGCGAGAAAAGGGACTTTGTTAGTATGGTTTTTGAATTTGTCTATTTACAGTGTAGGAGTCATATATGGAGTATATCTTATGTATTATGCCATTCAGAATATAGAACTTTATGAGAGGGGAGAAGTTTATATGGGAATTCCCTCATGTTTTATTATGATAATCGTAAGTCTGTGGATAGTATGTAGGGCTGTTTGTAATATATGTATGGAGAGCAGTACAATAACTTTGGATGAGACAGGTGTTACCAATAAGGCTTTTTTCTATGAGGAATCATTGTGTTGGGAAGAGGTATGGGGTTATGGCGTTGTAAAGAGAAGCTTTAAATTTATTTATATCTCGGGGAAAAAAATGCCGAAAAAGAAAGCATTTGTAATGATGGACAACAATGAGCGACGAGTGTGGTATCCGAATGTTGTTCGTGAGAAAAGGAATCAGAAAAAGAAAGATTTTTTCCTGGCATTTCCATACAAGAAAGAGCGGTGGAGCTACGTGTGCCGGATGATGGATAAGCAGGAAGAATGGAGAAGAGAATATCTGGAAGAATTGCAGGAGGGGCAGGAGGAGTTCAAGGGGTAGGAGCCATAGAACAAAGGGGACAAGTCCGTCTCGAACTTCCTATATCATATAACAAAAACAATCCGAACACAGCAATGTGTTCGGATTGTCTGTCAGATGGAGTATAGGGGATTCGAACCCCTGGCCTCAACAATGCGAATGTTGCGCGCTCCCAACTGCGCTAATACCCCATACCACTATTGTAGCACAATAGAAGAGAAAATGGAAGTGGTTATTTGGAACGTCTGAAAAAGTTATTTTTTTTCTCATGCTCCCGCTGTTCTTTGCCGATGGCAAGCAGTTCATCATATGCCTGGCGCATCTCTCGTTCTCTCTTTTCCCGTACTTCCCTTGGAGGGATATTCGCGTATTTGGGATAGTGCTCTTCTTCATCGTGAGGATTCACGATGGTTCTGGGCAGCCGGAATTTGACACGGCAGTTGTCGCATAGCCCGTACCGGGAATCTTTCTTGCTGATTCTTAATGGATTATCACATAATGGACATTTCATATTGTCACCTCAAAAATAGTATTCCGTGCTGCTTTTTGTGATTTGCACGGCTCATTGACTTCTTGTACAGTTTACCACATTTTAAGCAGAATGTACACCCATCCGGGCATACCGTAATTCAGATGCTCCGCATGGGCGTGCTTCGCACGATAATGTACACCCATCCGGGCATACCGTGATTCAGATGCTCCGCATGGGCGTGCTTCGCACGATAATGTATACCCATCCGGGCATACCGTAATTCAGATGCTCCGCATGGGCGTGCTTCGCACGATAATGTATACCCATCCGGGCATACCGTGATTCAGATGCTCCGCATGGGCGTGCTTCGCACGATAATGTATACCCATCCGGGCATACCGTAATTCAGATGCTCCGCATGGGCGTGCTTCGCACGATAATGTATACCCATTCGGGCATACCGTGATTCAGATGCTCCGCATGGGCGTGCTTCGCACGATAATGTATAAATATTTATAGATTTTCACAAAAGTTACAAAATTTTGTGTTATGATATACGCGAGGTGATGATATGGATAAATTGCAGATACTGGTTGTTGATGATGAGAGCAGGATGCGCAAGCTGGTTCGGGATTTCCTGGAGCGGGAAGGGTTTATGGTTCTGGAGGCAGAGGATGGGCTGGATGCGATGGATAAGTTTTATGAAAATAAAGATATTGCACTTGTTATCCTGGATGTTATGATGCCGAAGATGGATGGATGGATGGTGTGCAGAGAGATCCGTCAGTCATCTAAGGTTCCGATTATTATGCTGACGGCCCGGTCAGAAGAGAGGGACGAATTGCAGGGATTTGAGCTTGGGGTTGATGAGTATATTTCCAAGCCCTTCAGTCCGAAGATTCTGGTGGCAAGGGTGTCGGCGATTTTGCGGAGGGTTCATGGAACTGGTACAGAAGAATCTATGAGCGCCGGCGGAATTGAGATAAATAAAGCGGCACATATTGTAAAGATTGATGGGCAGACAGTGGAGTTAAGCTATAAGGAATTTGAGCTTCTTGCCTATTTCGTAGAGAATCAGGGGATTGCCCTGTCCAGAGAAAAGATTTTAAATAATGTATGGAATTATGATTATTTTGGAGATGCGAGAACGATTGATACCCATGTGAAGAAGTTAAGGAATAAAATGGGGGACAAAGGTGACTATATCAAGACTGTATGGGGTATGGGATATAAATTCGAGGTGACAGAATGAGACATTCAATAAGACGTCAGATGCTGTGTCTGTTTATTGGTCTTTTAATCTGTATGCTGGTTGGACTTCTTGCGGTAAATATCTGGTTTTTGGAGCCATATTATATTAAGAATAAAGAAGAGCAATTTGTTGCCATGTATACTGCGATAAAAGAAGCTATGCAGGAGGGAAAACTGCAGGACGAGGATACATTTGATGAATTGTATCAGCAGGCGGAAAAAAGTAATATGTTTTTTCTGATTGTGAATCCCATTGAGAAGAAGGGATATTCTAATGCCCCGGATACCATGGAATTAAGGCAGCAGCTTGATGAATTTTTGTTGAATCAATCCTCTGAAAATGATAAGATATTGCAATCCACAGATGATTATGAAATCAGCCAGACGAACCGGCGTGGAGGGCAGACGGATGATCTTAGAATGAGGGGAGATTTGGATGATGGATATTATTTTGTAATACGAAGCCCTCTGGCAAGTATTCAGGAGAGCGTATCGGTTTCCAATCAGTTTTTGATGTATGTGGGCATTACGGTCATTCTGGTAGGAAGTATTTTAGTATGGTTTTTTTCTAAATGGCTTACGGATCCGATTCTGGAGCTGGCGGCTCTGTCTGTGAAGATGGCAGATTTGGATTTTGATGCGAAGTATAAGAGCGGCGGAGAAAATGAAATTGGAATTCTGGGAGAGAATTTCAATTCTATGTCTGAAAAACTTGAGAAGGCTATTTCTGACTTGAAAAATGCGAATTATCATCTTCAGAAAGATATTGAGAAGAAGGAAAAGGCAGAGAAGATGCGCAGCGAATTCCTGGGAAATGTATCTCATGAGCTGAAGACTCCCATTGCCCTGATTCAGGGGTATGCGGAAGGTCTGAAAGAAGGAATAAATGATGATGCTGAGAGCCGGGAGTTCTACTGTGATGTTATTATGGATGAGGCGGCAAAGATGAACCGGATGGTTCAGAATCTACTGACTTTAAATCAACTGGAATTCGGGGATGAGGACGTACAGTTTACAAGATTTAATCTGACAGAGCTGATTAAGGGAGTTATTGCGAGCATGGAGATTCTGGCACAGCAGAAGGAAGCGCGTGTTATTTTTCGCCAGAAGGAACCTGTTTTTGTTTGGGCAGATGAGCTGAAGGTAGAGCAGGTGGTGAGAAATTATGTGAGTAATGCATTTAACCACGTGTCCGGAGATAGGGTGATAGAAATAAAGATCCGGACAGGTGAAGAAAAGGCAAAAGTCACTGTTTTTAATACAGGAACCCCCATACCGGAGGAAGACGTTTCCCATATCTGGGAGAAGTTTTATAAAGTGGACAAGGCGCATACCCGGGAGTATGGAGGAAATGGAATCGGCCTGTCAATTGTGAAGGCGATTATGGAATCATTCCATCAGGAGTATGGAGTGAAAAATTACGATAATGGAGTAGAATTCTGGTTTGAACTGGATGTGAGGTAAGGAGACATTATGATAGCGATTATTGATTATGATGCGGGAAATATTAAGAGTGTGGAGAAAGCGATGCTTCTTTTGGGACAGCAGGTGGAAATCACCAGAGACAGGGAACGGATTTTGTGCGCGGATAAGGTAATCCTTCCGGGAGTCGGAGCCTTTGGCGATGCGATGGATAAGATTCGTCAGTATGGGCTTTACGACGTAATTCATGAGGTGGTAGAAAAGAAAACGCCCTTTCTTGGAATCTGCCTTGGACTTCAACTGTTGTTCGAGCGCAGCGATGAGACGCCGGGAGTGGAGGGACTAGGAATCCTTAAAGGAGAGATTCTTCGGATTCCGGATAAAGAAGGGCTTAAAATCCCGCATATGGGTTGGAATTCCCTGGAGTTCCCAAGGAAAGGCAGATTATTTCAGGGATTGCCGGAGAATCCTTATGTTTATTTTGTGCACTCTTATTATCTGAAAGCGGCAGAGGAAGAAATTGTGACGGCGGTGACGCAGTACAGTACTCTGATTCATGCTTCGGTAGAAAAGGATAATGTCTTTGCCTGCCAGTTCCACCCGGAAAAGAGCAGCGATACAGGAATTCAGATACTGAAGAATTTTGTAGAAATTTAGCCGGAGGAGGTAAATTATGCATACGAAGAGAATTATTCCATGTCTGGATGTACATAATGGCAGAGTTGTGAAGGGAGTTAATTTTGTAGATTTAAAAGATGCGGGGGATCCGGTGGAGATTGGGAAGGCTTATGATAAAGCCGGAGCGGATGAGCTGGTATTTTTGGATATTACCGCATCGTCTGATGCCAGGCAGACTGTGGTGGATATGGTGCGCAAGGTTGCAGAGACAGTTTTTATTCCATTTACAGTAGGAGGAGGAATACGTACGGTAGATGATTTCAGAGCCCTTCTCAGAGAAGGGGCGGACAAGATTTCCATTAATTCTTCTGCAATTAATACGCCGGAGCTGATTGCAGAGGCGGCGGAGAAGTTCGGAAGCCAGTGCGTGGTTGTGGCGATAGATGCCAAGCGCAGGGAAGATGGAAGCGGCTGGAATATTTATAAGAACGGCGGGCGGATTGATGTGGGGATTGATGCCATAGAGTGGGCGAGGAAGGTAGAAAAGCTGGGAGCGGGAGAAATCCTTCTCACCAGCATGGATTGTGACGGAACGAAAGCGGGATATGATCTGGAGCTTACGCGTGCCATTGCAGAGAATGTTTCGATTCCGGTCATTGCCTCGGGAGGGGCGGGAACGCTGGAGCATTTTAAAGAGGCCCTGACGGACGGAAAGGCAGATGCAGCCCTTGCAGCGTCTTTATTCCATTATAAGGAATTGGAGATAAAGGAAGTGAAAGAGTATCTGCGAAAAGAAGGCGTCTCTGTACGTCTTTAAAACGGATAAATATGAGGAAGGAGAGAGAAGGCATGGCGGCAATTCATAATGACTGGCTGGATGCACTGAAAGGCGAGTTTAAGAAGCCTTATTATAGAAAATTATTTGAAACAGTGAATGAGGAATACCGTACCCATCTGGTTTTTCCACCGGCAGAAGATATTTTCAATGCTTTTCATCTGACGCCGTTAAAGGATGTAAAGGTGGTGATTCTGGGGCAGGATCCATATCATAACGTGGGGCAGGCGCACGGTCTTTGCTTTTCGGTGAAAAAGGGGGTAGAGATTCCGCCTTCGCTTGTCAATATCTATAAAGAACTGCAGGATGACCTGGGATGTACGATCCCGAATCATGGGTGTCTTACGAAATGGGCTGAGCAGGGAGTTCTTATGCTGAACACTGTTCTTACGGTGCGGGCGCATCAGGCAAATTCTCACAGAGGAATCGGATGGGAGGAATTTACGGATGCAGCGATTATGGCATTGAACAGCCAGGACAGACCGATTGTATTCATTCTTTGGGGAGCGCCTGCACAGCGGAAAAAAGCGATGCTTCATAATCCGAAGCATTTAATTCTGGAGGCGCCGCACCCAAGTCCCCTATCAGCATACCGGGGATTTTTCGGGAGCAAACCCTTTAGTCAGACAAATGAATTTTTAAAAGCCAATGGGTTGGAACCTATAGATTGGCAGATTGATTAATTTTTTGTTGTTTTTGAGAAAATGCAGGCGTATAATGAACGTATCTAAAAGGAGGAGGGAAAGCTTATGGAATTAAAACAAACAAGGACAATTATGGATGTACGCAGAGGTTTTTTGATGACGGTTTTGGGTGTGAGCGTGGCGGGAATACTGCTTGCAGGAATCGTTTCCAATTATTTTGTTCACAGTATTCCGATTTTTACGGTATGTGTATTTGCAATATTTATCATGATGCTGTCTGTTTTTTATGATATTTTTATTAATTCTACATATCGTGTATTTCTTGTAGGGGATGATGTTTACATTTATTATCCGACTTACAGCAGCAGAGCCGGTAATGAATTTATTTTTTATAAAGTCCTGGATGTAACTTATTCTACTGTTAAGGGAAGTTCCATTGTATTTGACGGGACGGTAGCGGTAAAATCTGACGGGGTAGAACGCGAAGGCATGAAACATGTACAGAATCCGAAGGAAATGTTTGAAAAGGTATTCAGTGAAGAGAATGTGTATACCATTCAGAAGAAATTTCGCATTTCCCGTATTTTTGAGGGTGAAAATGAACTGATGGAATGCTTGGCTAAGAAGAAAAGAGCAAATAACAAAGCAAATTAAGAGATAGAGAAGGAATAGAAACTCCGGCTGCAGCCTTTATGGGGGAAGGTTGTAACCGGAGTTTTTTTAGTAACAGAGAAGAATCGTAGATGCGTTTTGCGAATGGCGCGGGCCGAACTGTTATTTTTTTGTTCACTTTATTCACAAAAAGTATTGACATTTCCCATAGATTGTGATTATATTGAATTATGAACATATGAACAATTGTTCATATGATAGGTAAATAATTACATAGTTTATGAGGAGGATAGATATGGCTGAGAAAGAGAGAACAACAACCTGTGAGTGTGGGCACGACCATGAACATGAGCATCACCATGAACATGAGCATCACCATGAACACGAGCACCATCATGAACACGAGCACCATCATGAACATGAGCATCACCATGAACACGAACATCATCACGACCATGATTGTTGCTGCGGGCATGAGCACGGACATCACCATGAGGAAGTGGTGCATACCGGAAGGGAATTTGATGGCGTGAGCCGGGGGACACAGCAGAAGATTTACATTTTGGAGAATCTGGGGTGTGCCAATTGTGCGGCGAAGATGGAGAAGAAGATTCAGGAGCTTCCGGGAGTAGAGATGGCGACAATCACGTATGCCACGAAGCAGCTCAGGGTGGCGGCGAATCATCAGGAAGAGCTGCTTCCCAAGTTTCAGGAAATCTGCAGTTCGATTGAGAGTGAAGTGCGGGTGATTCCAAGAGAAGACAGTGTGAAGAAGTCTGATAAGACGAAGACAGGATTTTTTGGAGAAAATAAAAAGGAAGCGCTGCAGATTGGTGAAGGAGCTGTTCTGTTTCTTACGGGAGTGGTTCTGGAACATCTGGCGGTACATCCGGCTGTTCCGGCAGTGATTTTTTTGATTGCCTACATTCTCCTTGGAAGAGAAATTCTGTGGACGGCGGCGAAGAATCTGGTAAAAGGAAGAGTTTTTGATGAGAATTTTTTGATGAGCGTGGCGACGCTGGCGGCATTTGCAATCGGAGATTTTGCTGAAGCAGTAGGCGTTATGCTGTTTTACCGTGTCGGAGAATTTTTCGAAGATGTAGCAGTAGCAAGAAGCCGCTCCCAGATTATGGATGCGGTGGATATGCGCCCGGAGGTTGTGAATCTTGTTGTGGGGGATGATGTGAAAGTAGTTCCGGCAGAAGAGATAAAGACGGGCGATGTTGTGCTGGTTCGTCCGGGGGATAGGATTCCGCTGGATGGAAGAGTGCTGGAAGGAGAAAGCAGGGTGGACACATCACCTGTGACGGGCGAACCTGTGCCTGTGTCTGTAAAGGCAGGTTCCGAACTGATTTCCGGCTGTGTGAATGAGCAAGGACTTTTAAAAATGCAGGTAGAAAAGCCGCTTTCTGAATCGATGGTAACAAGGATTTTGAATTCGGTGGAAAATGCTGCGGCAAGCAAGCCGAAGATGGATCGTTTTATTACCAGATTTGCGGCAGTCTACACGCCGGTCGTAGTGTTTGCCGCTGTTGCAACGGCTATTATTCCGTCTTTGGTAACCGGAGACTGGAAACAATGGATATACACGGCGATTACGTTTTTGGTTATCAGTTGTCCATGTGCGTTAGTACTTAGTGTCCCGCTTGCATTCTTTTCAGGAATCGGGGCGGGTTCTAAGAAAGGTATTTTATTCAAAGGCGGCGTTTCCATTGAAGCTTTGAAAAATGTCCGGGCAGTTGTGATGGATAAGACGGGAACCATTACGAAAGGTGAATTTAAGGTACAGAGCGTGATTCCATTTGGAAATACTTCTATGGACAAAATTCTTTTGCTGGCGGCTGAGTGCGAGATGAATTCGACGCATCCGATTGGCAGCAGTATTGTCCGTGCCGCGAAGGAGAGAGAGCTGTCTCTTGTGAGACCGGAGGAAGTTACGGAGATTTCAGGAAAAGGAATCCGGGCAAAGGTGCCGGAGGGAGAAGTCTTGTGCGGAAACAGGAGTTTGATGGAAGCATATAAGGTAGAAACTTATGATTATCACAATCAGAAATATGGAACGGAAGTGCTTGTTGCGTGGAATGGAAAGCTTATTGGCTGTCTGATTATTTCAGATACGATAAAAAATGATGCAGCTTCTTCTATTAAGACGATGAAAGGACAGAATCTGGTAACTGCCATGCTGACCGGCGATGCAAAGGAAAGCGCTGAGGCAGTGGCGGCTGAAGTGGGAATTGATGAAGTACATGCGGAATTGCTTCCGCAGGATAAATTGGAGGAATTGCAGAAGATCCGAAGGACTCACGGGGCAGTTCTGTTTGTAGGAGATGGGATTAATGACGCTCCTGTGCTGGCAGGAGCAGATGTGGGAGCAGCCATGGGAAGCGGTGCAGACGCGGCGATTGAAGCAGCGGATGTGGTTTATATGACTTCCAGTGTCAACGCAATTTCGCAGTCTGTCCGGATTGCAAGAGTGACGGGGCGGATTGCGATGCAGAATGTAGTGGGAGCGCTGGTGATTAAGGCGCTGGTTATGATCCTGGGATTTTTGGGATTTGCAAATATGTGGATGGCGGTTTTCGCAGATACAGGAGTTGCCATGCTCTGTGTACTGAATTCCATACGGATTCTGTATACAAAAATAGAATAACAGATTGCGGATATGTAAAAAAGTGCGCCCCGCAGGCGCACTTTTTTTGGGAAATGGTTGAAATGCAAAGGCGCATTTGGCATAATGAACCCATGAGCATGTACTCATATGAAAGGGCGATAATATGGAAAAATTAGAAGTAGAATGCTGCGATACGGTGATGACACATGAGTGTACGATACAGAAGGTAAAGGAAAATATGCCTGCAGAGGATACGTTAAAAGAGCTGGCGGAGTTCTATAAGGTGTTCGGAGATGCTACCCGGATACGGATATTGTGCGTGCTTTTGGAGGCGGAAGTGTGTGTCTGCGATCTGGCGGAGCTTCTGGATATGACGCAGTCCGCTATTTCTCATCAATTGCGTGTATTAAAACAGATGAAGCTGGTGAAGAACAGAAGGGAAGGAAAGACGGTATACTATTCTCTGGCAGACGGACATATTCAGACAATTATCAGTCAGGGCATGGAGCATATTGCAGAGTAAAAATAAGATGGAGGTTATAAATCAGAGATTATGGAAGAGAATAGAAGCAGGGCAAACCGCAGAAGACGAAAGAAAAGACGTAAGAAGATAATCCGAAGACTGGTTGTGGCGGTCATTTTTTTACTGGCTGTCGTAATTGCTGTTGTTCTGTGGATGAACAGCTCCCGGCAGGTGGAAGAAGGTGTGGAGTTTTTGTCTCAGGGAAATTATGAGCAGGCAGAAGCGAAATTTCTGGAGGCAATTGAAAAGGATAAGAGCCCGGATGAAGCTTACCGGGGGCTTGGAATGGCTCTATGGGAACAGCAGGATTACGAAGGGGCAAAGGATGCTTTTTTTAATGCTCTTGAGAATGATGCAGAGCCTACAGGAACCATTTATAATTTCCTGGGGAATTGTGAATCCGAATTAGGCAACTGGGAAGAAGCGATTCAATATTATGAAAAGGGGATTGCGTCGGAGGATTGCAGCGATGATATGATGCAGGAGATGCTGTTTAACGAGATTGCGGCTTATGAGAAGCTGGGAGATTATGAAAGTGCCAAGGTGAAATTGGAAGCGTACACAGAAAAATACCCGGATGACGAGAAAGCGGCGAAGGAAGCAGAGTTTCTTGAAACAAGATAACCTAAATTTGAATGAAGTGAAAGAGGAGCAGGATGTTTGAGTTAGAACAGGAAAAGGAACGGGTTCTTCTGGTGGGTGTTAGTGTGGACGATGGAGATGATACGGAGGAATCGCTGGACGAGCTGGCGGAGCTTGCGCTGACTGCGGGAGCAGAGACAGTGGGAAGAGTGATTCAGAATCGGGAGCAGATTCACCCGGGAACCTACGTGGGGAAAGGGAAATTAGAAGAGATTAAAGACCTTTTGTGGGAGACGGAAGCGGATGGAATTATTTGTGATGATGAGCTTACCCCGGCGCAGCTTGGGAATCTCAGAGATGAGCTGAACACGAAGGTGATGGATCGGACGCTGGTGATATTGGATATTTTTGCGTCCAGGGCTTCTACCAGAGAAGGAAAGATTCAGGTAGAGCTTGCTCAGTTAAAGTACCGTCAGTCCAGATTAACAGGATATGGAACCTCTCTGTCCAGACTGGGAGGCGGAATCGGTACCCGGGGACCCGGTGAGAAGAAGCTGGAGATGGACCGGCGGCTGATTAAGAGCCGGATTGCCCAGCTTAATCGGGAGCTGAAGGATGTGAAGCGCCACCGAGAAGTAACCAGGGAGCAGAGGAGCAGAAATCACGTTCCGGTAGTGGCGGTGGTGGGATATACCAATGCGGGGAAATCCACCCTTTTAAACAAGCTGACGGGAGCCGGTATTCTGGCGGAGGATAAGCTTTTTGCTACGCTGGATCCTACGACCAGAGGTTTAAAGCTTCCCAGCGGACAGGAAATTCTTCTGACGGATACGGTAGGATTCATAAGAAAGCTTCCCCATCATTTAATAGAGGCGTTCCGGAGTACCCTGGAAGAAGCAAAATATGCGGATATGATTTTACATGTAGTAGATGCATCGAACCCACAGATGGAACGGCAGATGTACACGGTATATGAAACCCTTTATCAATTGGGGGTGCAGGAAAAGCCGATTATTACTGCATTTAATAAGCAGGATAGGCTGGAAGAGACATTTACGGTAAGGGATTTCAAGGCCGATGACACAGTAAAGATTTCTGCAAGGACGGGGGAAGGGCTTTATGTTTTGCAGGAAAAGCTGGAAAATGTGCTGCGGCAGCAGAAGGTTGCCATAGAACAGATGTATTCCTACAGAGAAGCGGGGAAGATTCAGCTAATCCGGAAATACGGGGAGCTGATTGAAGAAGAATATCTGGAGGAAGGGATTCTTGTAAAGGCATATGTGCCCGTGACAATTTATGACAAAGTAAGGAGCGTGTAACCTGTATGGCATTGCAATTTATATTTGGAGGTTCCGGCTCCGGAAAATCCACATATCTGTACAATAAAATAACCAACGAGGCGGAGAAACATCCCGACTTGAATTATATGGTCCTTGTGCCGGAGCAGTTTACCATGCAGACGCAGAAGGACCTTGTTTTCATGAGCAGAAAGCATGGAATTATGAATATTGACGTGTTGAGCTTTGTGCGTCTTTCTCACCGTATTTTTGAAGAAACCGGGAAAGGACAGATTCCGATTCTGGACGATGAGGGCAAGAATCTGGTGCTGCGTAAGATTGCGGGAGATTCTTCTTTGGAGCTTTGTATGCTGAAAGGGAACATAAAGAAGCTTGGCTATATCAGTGAAGTGAAATCGGTCATTTCTGAATTTACCCAGTATGATATTGGAATCGAAGAGCTGGAGCGTGTGATGGAGTCGGTAGGAACAGAGTCTTCACTCTATTATAAGCTGAAGGATATGGCGCTTTTATATGAGCGTTTTCAAAAATATCTGCAGAATAAATACATTACGAAGGAAGAGCTTCTGGATGTTCTCTGCCGGGTAGCGGAAGAGTCGGAGCTGTTAAAAAAGAGCACGGTAGTGCTGGATGGATTTACCGGTTTTACGCCGGTGCAGAACAGGCTGCTGGAAAAGTTACTGAAGATATGCAGGGATGTGATTATTACAGTTACCATCGATGAAAGGGAAAACCCTTATGCATATAAGCATCCCTACCAGTTGTTTGCGATGAGTAAGCATACGGTCAGTACGCTTATGGATATTGCGAAGTTGGCAAATGTGGAAGTGAAGGAGCCGGTCTGTCTGAAGCAGAGGCCGTTTTTTCGATTCCGGAAGGCTCCCGGGCTGGAGTTTCTGGAGAAATCTTTGTTCCGTTCTTTCCGGGAGGATTATGGCACAGAACCGGAAGAAATCGAAATCCATACAGCAAGAGACCCTGGGCGGGAGGCGCTGGCGGCTGTGGGAGAAATTCGCCGTCTGATCCGGAAGAAACAGTACAGATACCGGGAGGTAGGAGTGATTGTGACGGATATGGAAGCGTATGGAGATTATCTGGAGCAGGCTTTCCGCGCATATGACATACCGGTATTTATGGATAAAAAAAGAAATATTCTGTTAAATTCTTTTGTAGAATACATTCGCAGCCTGTTGGCTATGATAGAGCAGAACTTTACCTACGACAGTGTATTCCGTTTCCTTCGGACAGGCTATGCGCCGTTTACCAATGAAGAAATCGATGCCCTGGAGAACTATGTGGTGGGAATTGGAGTGAAAGGCTATAAAAGATGGCAGGAGCGTTTTGTGCGCAGGACAAAGGGAATGAAAGAGGAAGAACTTGAACGCCTGAATCATTTGAGAGTGGTATTTGTTGAGAAAATTGACGGGCTGGCATATGTCCTGCGGCAGAGAAGTAAGACAGTAGAAGATATCACGACAGCGCTCTATGAGTTTATTGCAGGGGAAAAGATGCAGGAAGTATTAAAACTGCAAGAAGAGAAATTTCAGGAGAGGGGAGAATTGGCGCTTGCCAGAGAATATGCTCAGGTGTATGGGATCGTGATGGATTTATTTGACAAATTTGTGGGGCTTCTGGGAGACGAGAAGGTTTCCTTGGAGGAATATGAGAAACTTCTGGATGCCGGGCTTGCAGAGGCGAAGGTGGGCGTAATCCCGCCGGGATTGGATCAGGTGCTTGTGGGAGATATGGAGCGTACCAGATTGAAAGATGTGAAGGCCCTGTTTTTTCTTGGCGCCAATGATACCTATCTTCCAGGGGCGCTCATGCGTACAGGGCTTCTGACAGAACGTGACAGAGAGCAGTTTGAGAAGGAGAAACTGCATCTGACGCCGGGTGGCAGGGAGCAGGCGTATGTTCAGAAATTCTATTTGTACCTGAATCTGACGAAACCATCGGAGAGGCTATACATTTACTATAGTAAAATGTCTGCCGACGGGAAGAGTATCCGTCCTTCTTATTTGGTGCAGGAAATGTGCAGTCTATATCCGGGGCTTAAAATCGTAGAAGAAGAGGAGAAGACGCTGAGAGAGCGGGAAATGACGGAACGGACAGCGGCTGCGGACTTGATTGACGGTTTACGGATGAAAAGTGAGACGGCCGGGAGTGCATGGCTGGAGCTTTACAACTGGTATAAGAGCCGGCAGGAGTGGGCGGATAAGCTGGCTGCACTTTTAGAGGCGGCGTTTTACAGGCGGCCGAAAGATGCAATCAGTCAGAGGGCCGCAAGAACCCTGTACGGAGAGCATTTTGAGGACAGTATTACAAGAATGGAGAAATTCTCGGCTTGTGCGTTTGCACATTTTCTGACTTATGGGCTGCGCTTGCGTGAACGACAGGAATATGAGTTTCAGGCGCTGGACATGGGAAATATATTTCACAGTGCCATTGAGAGGTATTCGAAGAAGGTACAGGCAAGCGGCAGAGGCTGGACGGGACTTGCAAAGAAAGAGCAGGAACAGCTGGTGGCCGAGAGTGTGGAGGAGGCGGTTGCCGGTTATGGCAATTCTGTACTCTACAGTTCGGCGAGGAATGAATATATGATTATCCGGATGACGAAAATGCTGAATCGGACGGTGTGGGCGCTTACCAGACAACTGGAGCAGGGAGATTTCGTGCCGGAATCCTATGAGCTGCGGTTTGGCAATGGAAAGATTGACCGGGTAGATACCTGTGTGGATAAGGATGAGGTCTATGTAAAAATCGTGGATTATAAAACCGGAATGACGGCATTTGATATATCGGCTCTGTATTATGGTTTGCAGTTGCAGCTGATGGTCTATATGGACGCTGCCGTGGAGCTTACGAGGAAAAAGTATCCGCAGAAAGAGGTTATTCCTTCTGGTGTTTTCTATTACCGGATCCAGGATCCTCTTGTGGATAAGACAAGGGATAGGAAGGAGCTGGACGAGCGGCTTCTGAGGGAATTGCGTCCGGATGGGATTGTCAGCCTGGAGAAAAATTCGCTTTTGCATTTGGATCATAGTTTTGAGGGTGAATCTTTGGCGGCACCGATAAAATTTAATAAAAATAAGAGCCTTGCGAAGGCTTCTAAGACAGTGTCAGGGGAAGAATTCCGTACGATGACAGAATATGCGGGACGAAAAGTAGCGGGACTGCATGAAAGGATATTAACCGGGGAGGTTGATGTGAAACCCTGGCGGCAAGGAAAAAAAACCGGGTGTGATTATTGCCCGTATAAGCATGTCTGCGGATTTGATGAGACGATTCCGGGATATAATTATCGGGATATAGAAAAGCTCGGCAAAGAGGAAGCGCTTGCGAAGATGAAAGCACAGAAAGGAGAGGATCAGGAGTGAGTGTCAGATGGACGGAGGAACAGCAGAAAGTTATAGACCTGCGGGAAAGAAATATTCTGGTGTCTGCGGCGGCGGGATCCGGCAAGACGGCCGTGCTGGTGGAACGTATTATCACCATGCTGACACGAAGCGATGATCCGGTGTCGGTGGATGAGCTTTTGATTGTGACTTTTACAGAAGCAGCGGCGGCAGAGATGAAGGAGCGTATCCGGGATGCGATAGAGAAAAAGCTTGCAGAATGTCCGGGGGATGAACATCTGTTACTGCAGGCAACATTGATTCACAGCGCTCGGATTACGACGATTCACAGCTTTTGCCTGTCTGTGATAAAAGAGCATTTCCATACCATTGAACTTGACCCTGCCTTCCGTGTCGGAGAAGAGGGAGAGCTTAAATTGTTAAAACATGATGTTCTGGGGGAGGTCCTGGAGTCGCATTACAGCGAAGGCGGGAAAGAATTTCTTGATTTTGTAGATTCTTATGCCGGGGGAAGGGACGATAAAAAGCTGGAAGAGCTGATTTTGAACCTGTATGAATTTTCCCGCAGTCATCCGGATTACAGAAGATGGCTGCAAAAATGTGTGGACAATTATCAGCCGGAGACGGAGCAGGAATTGAATGCAAGTGAGATGTTTCAAGTAATCAGGCGGAATGTAAGGCGCTATATGGAGGACGCGATGCGTTTGGCTGAGCAGGGACTTGCGGTCTGCCGCGAGGCGGACGGACCATATATGTATGAAGAAGCATTGATGAATGATAAGCAGATAATCCAAAGATATCTTGAAGCAGAAGGGTATACAGACTATTATCTGGCGGCGGAAAAGACAGAATGGATGAGGCTGGCGGCGAACCGCAGTAAGACGGCATCCGAGGAGAAAGCTTCCTTTGTGAAAAGGATCCGTGAAGAGCTAAAGGATATTGTAAAGGATGTGAAAGAACAGTATTTTACGCAGGATGTGGAAAATGTATTGGAAGATTTGCGGCTTTGCCGTCCAATGATGGAAATTCTTGCTTTGCTTGTGGACGAATTTTCAGAGGCATTTGAAGAAAAGAAAAAATCGCAGAATATGATAGATTTTGACGATATGGAGCAGTACGCGCTTAGAATACTTACTGAGAAGGACGAGGAAGGGAATCTTGTGCCGTCCAAAGCTGCAGCGGAATATCAGGAGCAATTCCGGGAAATTATGATTGATGAGTACCAGGACAGTAATCTGATTCAGGAAGCGATTCTTACCAGTGTGTCAGGAATTTCCCGTGGGCGCTATAACATTTTCATGGTAGGCGATGTGAAACAGAGCATCTATCGGTTCCGCCTTTCGAGGCCGGAACTTTTTATGGAGAAATTCGACACTTATGACAGGGAAGACGGTAAAAAGCAGAGAATCGATCTGCACAAGAATTTCCGAAGCCGGAGTGAAGTGCTGGATAGTGTAAATTTTCTGTTTGAGCAGTTGATGACAAAGCCTTTGGGGGGAATTACCTACGATGAGAAAGCGGCTCTGTATGTGGGAGCCGATTATGAAACATCTGCGGAAAATGAGACGGAAGTACTTCTTGTGGATGCGGAGATGGAACATGCAGAAGCGAGGGCTGTGGCAAGACGTGTGAAAGACTTGATGTGCACGAAGCAGGTAACTGATAAAAAAACAGGCGTGCTGCGTCCTGTGAAGTATTCGGATATTGTGATACTGACTAGAAGTATGAAAGGGTGGGGCGATGTATTTGCGTCGGTACTTACGGAAGAAGGAATTCCGGTGTATGCAGGTTCCACAGAAGGGTATTTTGAGACGCGGGAGATAGGCGTGCTGCTGGATTATCTGCGCGTGTTAAATAACCGGCAGCAGGATATTCCTCTGACGGCAGTCCTCTCTTCCTTCTTTGGAGGAGTAACCTGCGAAGAACTGGCAGTGATTAGAAGCGCGTATCCGCAAGAGCCTTTCTGGCGCGGAGTGACACAGTATCTTTCAGAAGGGGAGAATGAGACTATAAAAGAGAAGCTTCGAGTATGCTTTGAACAAATGGACTGGTTTTGCGAAAAGATTCCTTATACTGCGCTCCATGATTTGCTGCTCCAGATTTTGAACGATACCGGGTATGGAGATTATGTGGCGGCACTGCCGGGAGGTGAACAGAGGAAAGCGAACGTAGATATGTTGGTGGAAAAGGCAAGAGCGTTTGAGAGTACCAGTTATAAAGGGCTTTTTCATTTTATCAGGTATATAGAACAGCTTCAGAAATATCAGGTGGATTATGGCGAGGCGAGTCTGGAGGATGAGCAGTCTGATACGGTCAGGATTATGAGTATTCATAAAAGCAAGGGATTGGAGTTCCCGATTGTCATTGTGGCGGGAATGGGAAAACGGTTCAACCAGCAGGACGCACGGAGGAATGTCCTGATACACGCATCTCTTGGTGCGGGGCTTGAGGCGGTTGATTTGGAAAGAAGGACAAAGATTCCTTCCTTATTAAAAAGAGTAATCCAGAGAGAAGAAGTGCTGGAGAGTCTGGGGGAGGAACTTCGTGTACTGTATGTGGCATTTACGAGGGCGAAGGAAAAGCTAATTATCACCGGGATGTTAAAAGGAGCAGCGCAGAAGCTGGAAGAGTATGACATGGTGCGCAGACAGAAGGAAAAGGAACTTTCTTTTGGAAGACTGTCCCATGTTACAACATACTGGGATTGGCTGCTGCCTGCGCTGGCCAGGAAGACGGAAAAACAGCCTATAATACTCCGGATTATCGGTGATGAAGAACTGGCGGCAGGAGAGATAGAAGAGGAATTGACAGGGGTATTAACCCGGAAAATGTTGGAGGAATGGAATACAGAATCTGTCTATGATGAGAAAATGCATCAGGAGCTTGCAGAACAGTTCGGTTATCAATATCCTTATGAGCAGGTTGAAGGAAGAAAGATGAAATTCACCGTGTCAGAGCTTAAAAAACGTGCTTATCTGGCTGAAGAGCCGGGGGAACTTTTGTACAGAGAGCCGGAAGTGGTTCCTCTGATTCCGCAGTTTATGCAGGAGAGTCATGAGCTGACGGGAGCATCAAGAGGAAGCGCCTATCACAGGGTGATGGAACTTCTTGATTTTACCAGAGAGTACAGCAGTGGAGAATTGAAAGAGGCAGTTGCCGACATGGCAGAAAAAGGAAGAATTTCCGGGGAAATGGCAGAATGTGTCCGAACAGCGGACATCCTGGGATTCCTGGAATGTCCGTGTGGCAGAAGAATGCAGCGTGCTGCCGGAAAAAATCTTCTGTGGAAGGAGCAGCCCTTTGTGCTGGGGGTTGATATGGGAGATGTCTATCCTGATGCAGAGGGAGAAGAGATGATAGTCGTGCAGGGAATCATAGATGCTTTTTTTGAAGAAGAGGATGGACTCGTCGTGTTGGATTATAAAACAGATAAAGTAACAAAGGAAGAGCAGCTTGTGGAAAAATACCATATGCAGTTGGATTATTATGCCAGGGCGCTCTCGCAGATTACCGGAAAACATGTAAAGGAAAAAATGATTTACTCCTTTGAACTTCAAAAAGAAATAATATTGTATTGACAAATAATATTATACGTCATATAATATAAATATGAAAATAATATTACACGGTGCGTATAATATTGTGGTGAAGGAGTGATGTTATGGTATTTAACACCGGAGCCGCTTTGCTTGATGCGATTGTCCTTGCGGTTGTGTCAAGGGAAAGTGAAGGGACTTACGGATATAAGATCACTCAGGATGTAAGGAAAGCGATAGAAGTATCGGAGTCAACACTTTATCCGGTTCTCAGAAGACTGCAGAAGGATGAATGCCTGGAGGTCTATGACAGACAATTTGACGGCAGAAACCGCCGTTATTATAAGGTGACGGACAAAGGAATGACTCAGCTTAATTTATACATGACTGAGTGGAAGAGATATTCCGGTAAGATTAATGAATTGTTTGAGGGAGGTGCCACTGAATGAACCGTATAGAATTTATGACAGAACTGGCTTCCTTGCTGCAGGATATATCAGTGGAAGAGCGCACATCCGCGATGCAGTATTACAATGATTATTTTGATGACGCAGGCGAAGAGAATGAACAGAAGATTATAGAAGAATTGGGAAGCCCTGTCAGGATAGCTGCTGAATTGAAAGAAGGACTGAAAGGGCAGAGTGGTGCATCGGGAGAGTTCCGTGAGACCGGATATACGGATCCCCGTTTTGAACGGAAAGAGTCTCCGGCGTATACTTATGGAAGAGGAAATACGCAGGCAGAGGATTTTGGCAGCCAAAGCCCGGAACAGACACCGCCGCGTACCAGTAAACTGCTGAAGTGGATCCTTATCATTCTGATTGCTATTGTACTGTGTCCGTTCGTGCTTCCAGTGGCGGCAGTGATAGTATGTTGTGTCTTCGGAGCTGCAATTGGGATTGTCATGCCGTTCGTATGCTTTGTGATTGCCGCTATATGTTTGGTGATAACAGGAGCTGCGTTGTTCGTGGCAGGAATCACAGTGCTTATTTCCGAGGTTGCCGTTGGTCTGACTTTGATGGGGAGCGGAATGGTGCTTGCGGTGCTGGGCATGATTCTGACCGTATTTTCCGTGAAGCTTTGTAGCGTTGCAGTGCCTGGGATATTCAGAGGGCTTGTGTGGCTTTGCCGTAAGCCGTTCCAGCACAGAAAGGCGGTGGCATAATGAAAAAGGGATGGAAGAATTTCTGGATTGCCTGCGGTGTTACGGCAGGCGTAGGGCTGGCCTTATGCTGCGTGGGAATTGGCATGGGCGCTACTTTTGAAGCAATAAATGCAAGATTTCCTTATGGTATCGGTATCGTGGGCAGAGGAGGATACGCAGAGTCTGGCTCCGGTACAGTAGATGCAGATGCAGCGGAAGTCTTTTCGGGGATTCAGAAAATAGACATGGAGGTATCGGGAATATACGTAGAAATTGCCGAATCTGACAGCAATTCTGAAGTGAGGCTGGAGACTTCCGCAGTGGATTCCAGACTGAAGCTCCGCTATTATCAGGAGGGCGATGAATTAAAGATCGAGACGAGAAACAGCGTGATATGGAGAATCAATAACGGTTCTTATGGACAGATTACTTTATATCTTCCCAAATATATGATGGAAGAAATAGATATTTCGCTGGAAGCGGGAGAATTATATGCTGATATGCTTCAGGCGAGGCAACTGTCTGTCGATATTGGAGCCGGAGAAGGTACGATTGAACAGTTCAGTGCGTCGGAAGCGGATTTGGATTGCGGAGCGGGAAGTATTACTGCGAGCGGCACAATTGAGAGAGAATTGGATGTGGATTGTGGAATCGGCAATGTAGATGTGACACTTGATGGTGTGGAAAGCCTGTACAATTATGAGCTGCAGTGTGGGATTGGAGAGATAACAGTGGGTGATTCTTCTTATTCCGGGATCTCAGAAGAAAAGGATATGAATCATCATGCACACCGGGAGGTGAATATTGACTGTGGTATCGGAGAAGTGAAGATAGCATTTGGAGATTCCTAAGATGGAATAGAAAGAAAAAGGAGGAAGGATTATGGAACCGAAAAGATTGTATCGTTCAAGAAGACAGCGTATGATATGTGGTGTATGCGGAGGTGTGGCAGAATATTTTAATATTGACCCGACTTTGATCCGGTTGGCAATGGTATTGTTTGGATTTACAGGGACAGGAATTCTGGCATATTTTGTTGCGGCTGTAATCATACCGGACGAATTGTAAATACAGCGAAAGAAATATAAGAAAGATTGCGCAGCGTGGCGGATTACGCGAGGCGCAATCTTTTTTTGTATAACCCCTTTGAAAATGTACATACTTATAGTGAACGATAAATAAATTTTCTGTTTGTGATAACCCTTCCGGGTTATGGAAGGAAAGGGGTGCGAGAATGGCGAAGAATAAACCGATTAATTTAGATGAAATCACCCAGGAGGAAAAATTAAAATACGAGATTGCAGAAGAACTGGGGCTTTTGGACAAAGTACTTTCAGAGGGATGGAGAAGTCTGTCGGCGAAGGAAACCGGGCGGATTGGAGGTCTGATTGCCCGGAAAAAGCGAGAGCAGGAGAAAAAATAACAAAATTATTACGAATATTAATTACTGTGACGATTCTATGTCAAAGGTTGAAAAAGAAAATATGGTTTGCTATAATCGAACAGCTAATATTTATATATTATATAGCAGGTGATATACGATGAATGAAAAAATTAGCGTATTAGATGTTGCGATTAATGGCTATACGGCAAAGAAAGCAATGAAGGAGACTGTGGATTATATGCACACAGAGCCCTTGAATATCATAGAGATGGTAACGGTGGACACGCTGATGTATGCCAAAGAAGAGCCGGAGCTGCGGGAGAGTATGTCACAACTGGACATGGTTCTTCCGGGGGAGAAGGAGATACTGGAAGGAGCCGGTATTACGGATCGGCGTCGGCTGCAGGAGGTGGAGGAACAGACCTATCTTAGAATGTTTTTCCGATACCTTCATAAAAACCACTGCCGTGTATTTTTGCTGGTGGAGACGGATGAAGAGGCGCAGGCGTTTTACAAATTCCTGAATGAATCCTATGCCGGAATACAGATTACGGGAATGGCGAAGGTTTCTGCGGAAGATAAAGGAGACGAACTGGTGGTGAATGCGGTGAACGGTGACGAGGTGGATTGTGTGATTGCAGCTCTTTCAGCACCCATCCGGGAAGAATTTGCAGAAAATAATAAGCATCTTCTGAACGCAAGAGTGTGGCTTGGCGTAGGGAAGATGCTGAAGATGACCCGGCAGGATGGAAGTCGTAAGATGCGGTTTGTCAGATTCATGACTCATCGTTTTTTTAAGAGGGAGATTCAGAAAAACCGGAAAGAATGATAGGAGCTGATAAAAAATCCCTTCTTTGATTAAAATGCTTTTGTACACAATGTATAAGGTGGAAAAACCCTGTTTTTCAAAGAAAGATTGAGGAAATCAACGAAAAAAAGAGATTTCCTCTTTATTTTTTTGTCTATTTATATTAAGATAACTAATAACAGAGTGTATTGGTATGTAAAAATGTGTATAATATATTGTGAAAAATGCATATTGAAATAAGTGGAGGAGATGGAATATGATATCTAATCAGATACTTCAAAATACAATTGATGGTTTGAAGGCGATTACGCGTATTGATATGTGTGTGGTAGATACGGATGGTAAGCTGTTTGCAAGCACTTTTCCTGAGCAGAACAATTATGAGGAAGCAGTGGCTGCTTTTGTGAAGTCACCGGCAGATAGCCAGGCGGTGCAGGGATATCAGTTCTTTAAGATATTTGATGAACATCAGCTGGAGTATATCTTGCTTGCCAATGGAGAAAGCGACGACGTATATATGGTAGGCAGGATGGCGGCATTCCAGATACAGAGCCTTTTGATCGCATATAAGGAGAGATTTGATAAGGATAATTTTTTTAAGAATCTTTTGTTGGATAACCTGTTGTTGGTAGATATCTATAACCGTGCCAAGAAATTACATATTGACACGGAAGTGAGACGTGTTATCTTTATAGTAGAGAGTGCGCGGGAGAAGGATAGTAATATGCTGGACAATATGCGTGCTCTGCTGGGAAACAGGGTAAAGGACTTTATTACGGCAGTTGATGAAGAAGATATTATTATCGTCAAAGAGCTTGGAGCGAATGAAGGATATCCGGAGCTTCAGAAGGATGCAGAAGAATTGCTGGCGATGATTCAGGCAGACGGAGAAGAGAATGTAAGGATTGCGTACGGGACTATTGTCAATGATATCAAAGAAGTATCCAAGTCATATAAAGAGGCTAAGCTGGCATTGGATGTGGGAAAGATATTCTTTGATGATAAGAATATTGCAGCTTACAATACATTGGGAATAGGGAGACTGATTTACCAGCTTCCGCTTCCGCTCTGCAAGATGTTTATAAAGGAGATTTTTGAGGGGAAATCTCCGGATGAATTTGATGAGGAGACTCTGGCTACTATCAACAAATTCTTTGAAAACAGTCTCAACGTATCGGAGACTTCCAGGCAGCTTTATATCCACAGGAATACGCTGGTTTACCGGCTGGATAAGCTGCAGAAGAGCACGGGGCTTGACTTGCGTGTTTTTGAGGATGCCATTACTTTTAAGATTGCTTTAATGGTAGTGAAGTACATGAAGTATATGGAGACACTGGAGTATTAATAATCAGGAGGAGAATATGATTGAATTAACAGAAGTTACCAAAGAATACTCAAAAGGGGTTGCCGCCCTGAACGGGGTCAATTTGAAGATCGATCAGGGCGAATTCGTTTTTATTGTAGGAGACAGTGGTTCCGGAAAATCGACGCTGATCCGTCTGCTCATGAAGGAGCTGGAGCCTACTTCCGGAACGATTGTGGTAAATGGTCAGAACCTGGGAAGATTACGGCATAGGAAGATTCCAAAGTATCGGAGATGTCTTGGTGTTGTATATCAGGATTTCAGACTTTTAAAAGATAGAAACATATATGACAACATAGCATTTGCCCAGCGTGTTGTGGAACAGCCGGTACGTGTGATTAAGCAGAAGGTTCCGGCAGCGCTGTCCCTTGTGGGCCTGGCGCAGAAATATAAGTCCTTTCCACAGGAGCTGTCCGGCGGTGAGCAGCAGCGTGTGGCGATTGCAAGGGCGATTGTGAATGAACCGGCGATCCTTTTAGCCGATGAGCCGACAGGTAACCTGGATCCGACAAATTCATGGGAGATTATGAAGTTATTGGAGGAAGCGAATGAGCGTGGAACGACCGTTCTGGTTGTTACACATAATCAGGAAATTGTCAACGCGATGCAAAAACGAGTTGTTACAATGAATAAGGGGGTCATTGTCAGCGACGAGCAAAAAGGTGGGTATAATCATGAAAATTAGAACAATTGGATATTCAACAAGACAGGGATTTAAGAACATTGGAAGGAATAAGATGTTTTCCTTTGCGTCTATTGCTACGATGGCGGCATGTATTTTCCTGTTTGGGCTGTTTTTCGCAATTGTGACAAACTTTAACTATATTGTGAAAAAGGCGGAAGAAGGCGTCGCAATTACTGTGTTTTTTGATGAAAATGCGACGCAGAGTGAGATTGATAATATAGGAGAAGAGCTGAAGGCGTATGATGGCGTGCGGGAAGTGAATTATGTATCTGCTGATGATGCATGGGAATCTTTCCAGGATGACTATTTTGGCGAGGCAAAAGAGCTGGCAGAAGGATTTAAGGATGATAATCCGCTGCAGACATCTGACAATTATGAAGTCTATATGGATGACGTGGAGAAGCAGAAGGATGTTGTTGCATTTGCCGAGGGTCTGGAAGGCGTACGAAAGGTGAATAAGTCCGATGTGGTTGCAAAGACGCTTACCAGCGTGAATCGGCTGATTGGTTATGTGTCGGTTGCAATTATTATCATTCTGCTTGTTGTGTCTGTGTTCCTTATCAGCAATACGGTTACGATGGGCGTGACGGTAAGACACGAAGAGATAGCAATTATGAAATACATTGGCGCGACAGATGGTTTTGTCCGGGCGCCGTTTGTGATTGAAGGAATTGTAATTGGCCTGATCGGAGCAGTAATTCCATTGATTTTGCTGTATTTTCTGTATGGCAAGGCGGTTACATATGTAATGACGAGATTCAGCCTGTTGAGCAATATTGTAGAATTTCTGCCGGTTACACAAGTTTACCGCACTTTGCTTCCGGTAGGGCTGGCACTGGGAGTTGGCATAGGCTTTCTTGGAAGTCTTGTAACGATCAGAAAACATTTAAGAGTGTAGTTAAGAATTGCAGACAGGTTTAATAAGGGAGAAATATTAAGATGCGTGGGAGAAGATTATTAAGTGTGCTTCTGGCGGGAACACTGGCACTTGGAACAGTTATGCCGGTCAGGGCAGACAGTATTGAAGAGAGACAGCAGAAGGCAAATGAGCTGGAATCGCAAAAGAGTCAGGCGCAGGAAGATGCCAACCAGCTTTCTGAACAATTGAATACCGTTCTTTCGGAAATGCAGCAGACACAGTCGGATATTGAGACGAAACAGGACGAGATTGTGGAAAAAGAGGATGAGCTGATGTATGCTCAGATTGATGCGAATAACCAGTATGAAAGCATGAAAAAGCGCATCAAATATATGTATGAGAATGGAAATACACAGTTTATTGAGATTCTATTTGAATCGAAGAGTATCGGAGATTTTCTTAATAATGCAGAGTACATTACACAGATTTCTGAGTATGACAGAGATATGCTGACACGGTTCCAGGAGATTGTGGAGAGCATCAGGCAGCAGCAGGCAGTTCTGGAGCAGGAAAGAGTGGAGCTTGAAGATCTGCAGAACCAGCTGATTGAGAAACAGAACAGCGTTTCTGCTATGCTTCAGGATAAGAATATTGAGATCAGCAGCCTGGAAGCACAGATTGGGGAGAATGCCCGGATTTTACAGGAGCTGGAACAGGCAGCGGCTGAGGCGGCGAGAAAGCAGCAGGAAGCAGCAGCGGCTGCGGCAGCGGCAGCAGCGGCGGCCGAGGCGGCGAAGAACAGCGGCAGTAGTAGCAATGGCAGCGGCAGTTCATCTTCCGCATCCGGTGTTTCAACAGGAAAAGGAGAGTCTTATACGCCTTCAGCGGGCAGCGGGGTTTTGAGTAACCCGTGCCCATCGGCATACATAAGCAGTGAATTTGGCGGACGTTCATCACCGGGAGGAATCGGAAGCACGAACCACAAAGGAAGAGACTATGCAGCGGCATCCGGATCACCGATTTACGCGGCGGCATCCGGAACGGTGACAACTGTCGGATATAACAGCGCCCGCGGCAATTATCTGGTGATTAATCACGGGGATGGGCTTGCTACGCTGTATCAGCACTGCAGTGCAATTTATGTGGCGCAGGGACAGTCTGTGAGCCAAGGAGAGAATATTGCTGCAGTTGGTTCGACAGGGGCATCCACAGGTCCGCATCTGCATTTTGAAGTACATGTGAATGGGGTGCCGGTAGATCCCCGTAATTATTTGTAGAATATGGGATGGAAATCATAATGAAGCAGAAAAGTGGATTTTTAAAGGGGGCGCTTTGCGGCGCCCTTACTGCATTGTTAATAGTGGGGCTTGTCTCCTGCGGGATTATAGCAGATAAAAGACAGGAAGCGCAAAGCGCCGGACAGAGTGCGGATAATACGGCCGAGGCAGAGACGAAGCTTCAATATCTGAAAGCGCTCATCGATGAGTATTTTATTGAAGACATTGATGAAGAGAAATTGACGGAAGGTATTTATAAAGGATATATAGATGGTCTGGAAGATCCTTATTCCGTCTATTATGACGAGGAAGAGACGAGGGAGATGAATGAGACAACTTCCGGAGAATACCAGGGAGTGGGATTTGTTGTCAGTCAGGACAAAGACACAGAGATCATTACGGTTTTACAGGTATATGAGGATTCTCCGGCTCAGGAAGCGGGCATAAAGGATGGAGACATTTTATATAAGGTTGACGGCGAAGAACTGTCCGGGCTGGATCTTACGGAGGTTGTACGGAAGATAAAAGGTGAAGAAGGTACAGAGGTTGAGCTTACCGTGCTGCGTGGAGACAATGCGGAAGAGGTGACGGTGACGGCTGTGAGAAGGACGATTGAGGCGCAGACGGTGTCCCACGAGATGAAGGAGAATGGAGTGGGGTATATCCGGATTTCCGAATTTGATTCTGTGACCTATGAGCAGTATAAAACTGCATTGGAAGATCTGGAAGCGAACGGCATGCAGTCGTTGATTGTGGATTTGAGAAGTAATCCGGGAGGTAATCTGGTTACGGTGTGTGATATTCTGGATCTGATGCTTCCGGAAGGAACGATTGTTTATACGGAAGATAAGAATGGTGAGAAAAATGAATTTACTTCGGACGAAGAGAATCAGTTTACGAAACCGCTGGTTGTTATGATGAATGGATACAGTGCCAGCGCATCAGAGATTTTCGCCGGAGCCGTGCAGGATTATGGAACCGGACAGATTGTCGGCACGCAGTCTTATGGCAAGGGCGTAGTTCAGCAGATTTTTGACCTGAAAGACGGAACGAGCCTGAAACTTACGATTGCGGAATATTTTACTCCGAATGGCCGGAATATTAACGGGGAAGGGATTACCCCCGATGTGGAAGTGGAATATGAATATGACGAGGCGAACCCGGAGGCAGACAACCAGCTTGATAAAGCGATAGAGGTGGTTTGTCAGTAGGGAGCCTGCTGATTTTGAAGGGGATTGTGCTGTGGCGCAATCTCTTTTCTTGTCAACAAGTATTGGTATATGTTAAAATAAAATCAGGTGTTCAAGGCATGCAGCCGCGGGCTGCAATAGCAAAAACGCTAATTAACAGAAAGGACTTAATTCTATGACGATTCTGATTAAAAACGGACATGTCCTGGATCCGAAGACAAGAAGGAACGGAATCTGTGATGTGTTGATTGACGGAGACAGAATTACGAAGACGGAAGAAAATATTACGGTTCCGGCAGATAAAGTGATTGATGCTTCCGGCTGTTACGTTATGCCGGGATTTATTGATCTGCATGTGCATTTTCGAGATCCGGGACTGGAATATAAAGAGACGCTGACAACCGGAGGACGGGCGGCGGTTAAAGGCGGTGTGACGACCGTTTGTGCCATGCCGAATACGAAACCGGTAACGGACAACAGTGTGAAAGTGGCGATGATACACCGGAGGGCGAGAGTAGAATCTTTGACAAATGTGATTCAGATCGGCGCTGTTACTATCGGCCAGGAAGGAAAGGAACTTGCCGATATCCGGGGGATGGCTGCGGAGGGCTGCCATGCAATCAGCGAGGATGGAAAGTCAGTGATGAACGCCTCCCTGTACCGCAGAGCGATGCAGATTGCGAAAGAAGCGGGAATTGCGGTATTTGCCCATTGTGAAGATATTACTATGGTGGAGGGCGGCGTTATGAACGCAGGCGCTCAGGCTAAGAAGCTGGGGATGAAGGGAATTTCCAATGCAGTGGAAGATGTGATTGCAGCGCGGGATATTCTGCTTGCGAAGGAGACGGGAGTGCAGCTTCATCTCTGCCATTGCTCTACGAAGGATAGTGTGAAGATGATTGCACTTGCTAAGGAAGAAGGGCTTCCTGTGACCGGAGAAGTATGCCCGCATCATTTCATTCTGACCGATGAAGATATCAAGGAAGATGACGGCAATTTTAAGATGAATCCTCCTTTGCGTAGCAGAGAGGATGTGGAGGCTCTGCGGGAAGGGCTTAAGAATGATATCATGGATGTAATCTCTACGGATCATGCGCCGCACGGCTCCGCAGAGAAGAACCGGACCATGAAGATGGCGCCGTTTGGAATTGTGGGATTGGAGACGTCCGCAGCGCTGACTTATACAGAGCTTGTGGAGCCGGGGATTCTGACGCCTATGCAGATGGCAGAGAAGATGAGCTATAATCCGGCAAGGATTCTGGGACTTGCAGAGAAAGGCTCTGTGTCCGAGGGGATGATTGCAGATGTTGTGATTTTTGATCCGTCAAAGGAATATATCATCAGGAAAGAGACTTTTGTTTCAAAGGGGAAGAATACTCCGTTTGACGGACGAAAGGTAAAAGGCGATGTAAATTGTACCATTGTGGGTGGTAAAATCGTGTACGAAGGAGGAAAAGTCATTGATTAATAAACTGGTAGAAAATATTAAGAAGACGGGAGCGCCTATCGTGGTAGGGCTCGACCCGATGCTGAATTACATTCCGAAGCATGTGCAGGAGAAGGCATTTGCAGAATACGGGGAGACCTTAGAAGGAGCTGCGGAGGCAATTTGGCAGTTTAATAAGGAAATTGTAGATAAGACTTATGATTTGATTCCGGCAGTAAAGCCGCAGATCGCTATGTATGAGCAATTTGGAATTCCGGGGCTTACGGCATTTAAGAAGACGGTAGATTATTGCAAAGAGAAAGGGCTGGTAGTCATCGGAGATATTAAGAGGGGCGATATTGGCTCTACTTCTGCAGCCTATGCGGCGGGGCATCTGGGAAGAGTACAAGTGGGAAGTAAGTCCTATGTACCGTTTGACGAGGACTTTGCGACGGTGAATCCTTATCTTGGTTCTGATGGAGTGAATCCGTTTATTGATGTCTGCAAGGAGGAGAAAAAGGGATTATTTATCTTGGTAAAAACTTCGAATCCTTCCAGTGGAGAATTTCAGGATCAGCTGATAGATGGCAGGCCGCTCTATGAGCTGGTAGGCGAGAAGGTTGCAGCATGGGGTGCGGACTGTATGGGCGACGAATATAGTTATATTGGAGCCGTGGTGGGGGCGACTTACCCGGAGATGGGAAAAGCTCTTCGCAAGATTATGCCGAAGACCTATATCCTAGTGCCGGGCTACGGCGCACAGGGCGGCAAAGGAAAAGACCTGGTACATTTCTTCAATGAGGATGGACTTGGTGCAATTGTCAATTCTTCCCGTGGAATTATTGCTGCATATAAGCAGGAAAAATATGCAAAATATGGCGAAGAAGCCTTTGGAGATGCGTCCAGGGCGGCCGTGGAAGATATGGTGGCAGACATTGAAGGCGCGCTGAATGGTAGCCGGAAGGAGTAGAAATGGATAGAAGGAAGGAACAGGCTGAAATCATCTCTCAGGTGATGCTGGCAGACGGGATTTTCAGTATGTGGCTTAAGACCGAAGCCTCTCATACGGCGAAACCGGGGCAGTTTATCTCTATGTACACAAATGACGGGAGCAAGCTGCTTCCGAGACCTATCAGCATCTGTGAAATTGACAGTGTGAAGGGGCGGCTTCGTGTGGTATACCGTGTGACAGGTGAGAATACCGGCACAGAGCAGTTTTCCAGAATGCAGTCCGGGGATACGCTTTCGATTATCGGACCATTGGGAAATGGATTCCCGTTAGAGAAAGCGGAAGGCAAAAATGTCTTTCTCATGGGCGGCGGCATTGGCATTCCGCCTATTCTGGAGCTGGCAAAGCAGGTGCAATGCAGAAAAAAACAGATTGTAGCAGGGTATCGGGATGCGCATACATTTTTGAGAGAAGAATTTGAACAGAATGGAGAGCTTTATATTTCCACAGAAGACGGAAGCGTGGGAACGAAGGGTAATGTTATGGATGCCATCCGGGAAAACGGACTGGAGGCGGATATCATCTATGCCTGTGGCCCGACACCTATGCTTCGGGCGATTAAAACGTACGCCGAAGAAAAAGGGATCGAGTGTTATATTTCACTGGAAGAGCGGATGGCATGCGGAATCGGTGCCTGTCTGGGATGTGTGTGTCAGTCAAAGGAAAAAGATCATCACAGCAATGTAAAGAATAAGAGAATCTGTAAGGATGGTCCGGTATTCTTGTCTACGGAGGTGGAAATCTAATGAATATGAAAGTAAACATCGCGGGAGTAGAATGGAAGAATCCGGTAACGGTGGCATCGGGAACCTTTGGTTCCGGGGAAGAATTTGCGGAGTTTGTTGATCTTAACAAGCTGGGAGCAGTGACGACAAAAGGGGTTGCCAATGTCCCGTGGGAGGGAAATCCGACCCCGAGGGTTGCGGAGACTTATGGCGGCATGATGAACGCCATCGGACTTCAGAATCCTGGAATTGACCTGTTTTGTAAGCGGGATATTCCGTTCCTGAGACAGTATGATACCAAAATTATCGTAAATGTGTGCGGCAGATCTACGGAAGACTACTGTGAAGTGGTAGAACGGCTTGCAGATGAAGACGTGGACATGCTGGAGATTAATATTTCCTGTCCGAATGTAAAGGAAGGCGGCATTGCCTTTGGGCAGAATCCGAAAGCAGCGGAAGATATCACAAAGGCAGTGAAGAAATACGCGAAGCAGCCTGTTATTATGAAACTGAGTCCCAATGTAACAGATATTGCGGAGATGGCAAGAGCTGTGGAAGCAGGAGGAGCCGATGCGGTATCCTTAATTAACACATTGACGGGAATGAAGATTGATATTAACAGAAGGACATTTTCCCTGGCAAATAAAACCGGAGGTGTGTCCGGCCCGGCGATTCATCCGATTGCGGTCCGCATGGTATATCAGGCGGCGAATGCCGTGAAAGTTCCGGTTATTGGTATGGGAGGAATTGCAAGTTCAGAAGACGCGATAGAAATGCTCCTTGCAGGAGCAAGCGCTGTGTCCGTAGGAACGGCGAATTTTCATGACCCGGCCGTGACTGCGAAAATCGTAGACGGGATTGAAGCCTATATGAAAAAATATGGTTTTGAGACAGTTGCCGACATGGTAGGAATTGTAAAGTAAATAAAAACTTGTTTTTTGGAGTGTATTGAATTATAATGACTCCAGTACAGTAAGCATGAAAGGAGAATTTGATTATGAAATATGTATGTGAAGTTTGCGGATGGGTATATGACGAAGAAGCCGGATATCCTGACGGAGGGATTGCTCCGGGAACCAAATGGGAGGATGTACCGGAAGATTTTGAGTGTCCATTGTGCTCTGTTGGAAAAGACCAGTTTGTAGAAGAGTAATTTTCTGATTATAGGAGAAAATAGAAGTCCTCTGTGTGGTTGATGCCGTGCAGGGGATTTTTTTCTGTTAAAAACCGGGATAAAAATATTCCGGTCAAATTCTGCAATGCGCTTTTTCATTAACACTTCCAGTTCACGATTAGCGGAACGGGCGTTATATTCAGCGACATATGAAACTTTTTTAAAAGTTCCAACTCGGTTCTTAATGTGAATTTTACTGTGCCAGTCGGCATAGATTTAACCTCCTTGAAAATATAACATCACTATAACGTCAAAATGACGGCCAAAAATAGATTAACGGCATAATATAATGATGTTTGCAGATTGCGACGCGTAGCTAGTCCTTTAGGGTTCCGTGCTACGCATTCCCACAATCTAGTTGAGAATATAAGAATAACATAGTAGAATATATGTTAAAGAAATAGAGAAATCGGAATTTGTGGGAGGAAAGAAGTTATGGATGCAAATTCCGGCTCATCTGACCACGCATTCCGCTAAGAGCTGATCAGTCTTTCCGGATGTAACTGAACGCGTTTCCGCTTCAG
>NZ_JAOQJU010000017.1:1882-66645 GCF_025567385.1 Dorea acetigenes | reverse complement strand
AACATGTGGAGCTGACTGTTACTAATCGGTCGAGGGCATAACCAAAGCAAGGTGGATAGGAAAAAGATGGATTGAAAAGTATTTCTTATATGCAGTTTTGAAGGTACATTGAAAAATATATGGCCCAGTGGCTCAGTTGGTTAGAGCGCCGCCCTGTCACGGCGGAGGTCGAGAGTTCGAGTCTCTTCTGGGTCGTTTATATGGGATCTTAGCTCAGCTGGGAGAGCATCTGCCTTACAAGCAGAGGGTCATAGGTTCGAGCCCTATAGGTCCCATATAATACCTAAAATTTGGATGGATTCCCGAGTGGCCAAAGGGGACAGACTGTAAATCTGCTGCAAATTGCTTCGGTGGTTCGAATCCACCTCCATCCATTAGCCTTAAGGGCTTGTGCCGATGTGGCTCAATTGGCAGAGCAGCTGATTTGTAATCAGCAGGTTATCGGTTCGAGTCCGATCATCGGCTTTTATTAATTTAATTATTATCGCGGGGTGGAGCAGTCTGGAAGCTCGTCGGGCTCATAACCCGAAGGTCGTAGGTTCAAATCCTGCCCCCGCAATTTTGCCCAGATAGCTCAGTCGGTAGAGCAGAGGACTGAAAATCCTCGTGTCGCTGGTTCGATTCCGGCTCTGGGCATTTTCTATGTATAGAAATAATATATTTATAATATGGGCGTGTAGCTCAGGTGGTAGAGCACTTGACTTTTAATCAAGTTGTCCGGGGTTCGAATCCCCGCACGCTCATTGATTTTAAAGCATCCGAGGAAGTTGATTCCTCGGATATTTTTTTGCGGAAAGCCCGTATTTTCGGGCTTTGTGGGCAATGAGCGTTCTCTTCTTTGCTAAAAGCAAGTGTATCGAAGTGTTAGAATTTTTTGATTACACTTTAAGATACAGTAACTATGTGGTTTTCGGCCACTTTCATTGTGTAACTTTAAATAATTCAGGTTTAATTAAAATGATTGAATACACCAATAAAAATTGATACAATTATTAAGAAGCATAGAAGGATTAAAGCAAGCTTTATATTCAGAAAATACTAGAGGAGGAAAACGCAATGAAACTGCAAAAGATAGGTGTGCTATTAATGGTTATAGTCATGACTCTTTGTGCTGGATTAACTGTAAGTGCAAAAGATGTAAGTGATTATAATGACGTGCATGAGAATGACTGGCATTATTCTTATGTGAAAGATGTATCGGAACAAGGTCTTATGACCGGGTTAAATGCTACAACATTCGGGCCATCTCAAAAGCTGGCAAGAAGTCAGTTCGCAACGATTATCTATCGGATGTACGGCAGACCACAAACTTCTTATAAGGCACTTTTTAATGACGTAGTGGACGGCAACTTTTATTCTGTTCCTGTCACATGGGCGAGCCAATTCGGAATAATAACAGGATATACCGATGGAAGCGGTAACTTTGGTCCTGCAGATGATATTACCCGTGAACAGCTTGCAACGATGCTTTACCGGTATGCAGATAAATTAGGATATGATTTATCTATTTCCGAAACGGCAAATAATTTCCCGGATGGAAGTTCCGTAAGTGCGTTTGCCCTTGCTGGTATGAATTGGTGTATTTCTAAGGGGATTATTACAGGAGATCAAGGAAAGATTAATCCACAGGGAACCGTAAACCGTGCCGTATGCGCAACTATGATTTCAAGATTTAACGGAAATGGCAACTCAAATGGTTCATCTAGTGGTGACGGTGGTAATAACAATAATATTACAACTCCGAGTGAACCAAGTTCTGAATGCAGCCATAAGAATAGAACCTTTTATGCAGAGTATGTGAATGTGCGCGGCTTATATAAGTGTCAGAAATGTCATGCGTATTTTTCAGATGTGAATGATTTATCACAGCATAAAGTAGATTATTTTGACGAAGGTCATACTGGTAATACTACAGAGAGAGTATACGATGGTTATTACTGGATAGAAAAGTGCACAGATTGTGGGAAAGAATTTTCTCGTGAATATATAGAAAAAACATGGGGTATCGTTGTAGATGAAGGATTACCAACGGAAGAACATATATAGAAATGTAGTACATAGCTGGTTTTTGTTGTGGATGAACCTGCTAAAACTGTTACACGGTGTTCAATTTGTGGTAAAATCAAACAATAGAAAAATTTTGTCTTTCGTAGAATAAAAATGTTGACAGAAAATATAATTTTTAATATATTAATCTATAGATAAAAGGGAGTAACTGGCATTTTCTTGTTTAGAGAGCAGGGAAAATGTTTACGATGTCGTCAGTACGATGATTATCATCCGTATCGTAATGAAATGGTGAGACTTTTATTGCATATTTAGTATGCAATAGAGGTCTCTTTTTATTATGAAATAGGATTTTCCACATGCAAATGTGGGAAAGATAAAAAGAGGACTCTATTGCGGAAAGAGAGGAGATACTATGCTGACTAGTGAACAGGTAAAACAAAACCAAAAAAGATATGGATTTAATGAGTTGGAAGAGGGAAAAAGAAAAAGTGTTGTTCGGATTTTCCTGGAACAATTCAAGGATTTTTTGGTACTTATTTTGATTATTTCTGCTATTATTTCCGGTTTTTTAGGTGAAGCAGAAAGTGCGGCAGTTATTTTTATTGTTATTACGATTAATGCAATTTTGGGTACGGTTCAGACGGTAAAAGCAGAGCAGTCTTTAAACAGTCTGAAGGAATTATCGGCGCCGGAAGCAAAGGTTATGCGAGATGGGATACTTAAAAAAATTCCGGCGAGAGAAGTTACGATAGGAGATGAAGTTGTTCTGGAAGCCGGTGATTGTGTTCCTGCAGATGGAAAATTGTTAGAATGCGCCAGTCTGAAAGTGGATGAGAGTGCGCTGACCGGAGAGAGTATGGCAGTGGAGAAGTCTTTGGGAGAAGTGCCCGAAGGAGCAGCGTTAGGCGATCAAACTAACAAAGTATTTTCAGGAAGTTTTGTAACTTATGGGCGTGCTTCTTATCAGGTAACCGGCATAGGGATGAATACAGAGGTTGGGAAGATTGCGGGCCTTTTAAAAAATACATCTGAGAAACGGACTCCTCTCCAGATAAATCTGGATGATTTTGGAAAGAAGCTTTCGATTCTTATTTTGATTTTCTGTGGCATTTTATTTGGTATCAGCGTGTTTAGGGGAGATTCACCTGCAAATGCATTTTTATTTGCGGTAGCGCTGGCAGTAGCGGCAATTCCGGAAGCTTTAAGTTCTATCGTAACAATTGTACTTTCTTTTGGTACGCAGAAAATGGCAAAAGAACATGCAATTATCAGGAAACTGCAGGCAGTGGAAGGGTTAGGAAGCGTGTCGGTTGTCTGTTCTGATAAAACAGGTACTTTGACTCAAAATAAGATGACGGTAGAAGATTATTATGTAGATGGAAAAAGAATTTCTGCTGACAATATTCAGTTGACAGAAAAGAATCAGGAGCGTCTTCTTGTCTATAGTATTCTCTGCAATGATTCTACGAATACAGATGGCAGGGAAATTGGAGATCCAACGGAAACAGCTCTGGTTAATCTTGGAAAAAAATTAGGAAAAGATGCGCTTAAGGTAAGGGCGGAATATGAGAGAAAATCGGAAATACCATTTGACAGCGACAGGAAGCTAATGTCTACGCTTCATAATTTTGATGGAGTCTGTACAATGGTAGTAAAGGGCGCCGTAGACGTGCTGCTGGATTGTGTAAATTATATTAGAATAGGAGAGAATGTAAGAGAAATTACGGCAGAAGATAAGCAGGCAATAGAAACACAGAATCTGGAATTTTCTAAAGGAGGTCTGCGGGTTCTTGCATTTGCATATAGAGAAATGACGAGCCAGAGGGAGATTACTCTGGAGGATGAAAATCAATTAACTTTTCTTGGTCTTATTTCTATGATGGATCCGCCGAGGGAGGAATCTAAGGATGCAGTTATAGAATGTATAAAGGCAGGAATTAAGCCAATTATGATTACCGGGGATCATAAGGTGACGGCTGCGGCAATTGCCCGCAGAATTGGCATTTTGAAGGAGGATTCAGAGGCGTGTGAAGGGGCTGTAATTGAAGAAATGTCTGATGAAGAGCTTCAGGAATTTGTAGAAGGTATTTCCGTTTATGCAAGGGTATCGCCGGAGCATAAGATAAGAATTGTCCGTGCATGGCAGGAGAAAGGAAATATTGTTGCCATGACCGGCGATGGGGTAAATGATGCTCCTGCCCTAAAGCAGGCAGATATAGGAGTTGCTATGGGAATTACCGGAACAGAAGTTGCTAAGGATGCGGCTTCTATGGTGCTTACGGATGATAATTTCGCTACGATAATCAAAGCAGTAGAAAATGGAAGGAATGTTTATAAAAATATTAAAAATGCAATCCAATTTTTATTATCCGGTAATTTTGGAGGTATTTTGACAGTCCTTTTTGCATCAATTGCAGGTCTTCCGGTTCCATTTGCCCCGGTTCATCTCCTTTTTATTAATTTGCTGACAGACAGTCTTCCGGCTATTGCACTGGGGATGGAGCCACATACGAATGCGGTGATGGAGGAGAAGCCGCGGCCGAAAAATGAATCGATTTTAACAAAAGATTTTCTTTTTAAAATAGGGACGGAAGGGTTATGTATTGGTGTTATAACGATGCTGGCATTTCTGATTGGCCTGAGAGAAGGAGGAAGTATCCTTGGAAGTACGATGGCTTTCGGAACTTTGTGCACGGGACGTCTGGTACACGGATTTAACTGTAAATCTGACAGGCCTGTTATTTTTACAAATAGATTTTTTAATAACAGGTACCTGACAGGAGCTTTTTTGCTGGGATTATTTTTCATTACTGCGGTTATGCTGATACCGGGGCTTCAAAGTGTATTTAAAGTCGTAAGCCTTGATTTAGGGCAGCTTTTTACGGTATATGGATTAGCCTTTCTGAATCTTCCTATCATCCAGATTCTGAAAAAAATGAGGAAATAGTAGATGGAGTTAAATAAAAGTAATTTAAAAAAAATTAGAGGAATTATTGTATTTACTGCTATAGTCATTGCATGTTTTTGGAAATATGACGTTGTTTTTGCAATATTGAAATTTGCTTTTGGAATTCTTTTTCCATTTATTCTGGGTGGTGCAATAGCATTTATTTTAAATGTTCCGATGAATTTTATTGAACGGCACCTTTTTCCGGAAAAAAAGAAAGAAAAATCCAAAATAATAAGAAAAATTGCAAGACCTGTCAGCCTGATTCTGGTTTTCCTTTTTGTGATTGGGATTATCAGTCTTATAATATTTGTTCTGGCGCCTCAGCTTGGCAAAACTTTTGCAAATCTTGGGGCGAGTATACAAGAATTTATTCCAAAAGTAAAGATGTTCGCAGAGGATATTTTCCATAATAACAGGGATGTGATGGCGTGGATTGACGGATTGGAGTTTGATTGGAATAAGATAATGCAGGTGGGAATGGATTTCTTTAAAACAGGAGCCGGGAATATGTTAGACTCTACTCTTGTGATGGCAAAAAATATTGTAAACGGAATTGCCACATTTTTCATCGCTCTTGCATTTTCCTGTTACATTTTATTGCAGAAAGAGAAATTGAATATTCAGGCAAAAAAAGTATTGTTTGCATTTGTTCCTAAGGGAAAGGCGGAGGCAACGCTTGAAGTACTTACTCTTACTTATAATACATTTTCAAATTTCCTTACCGGGCAGTGTGTAGAAGCGATTATCCTGGGAAGTATGTTTGTGGTTACTATGACGATTCTGAGAATTCCTTATGCTCTTCTGATAGGAATTGTAATTTCATTTACAGCGCTGATTCCGGTTTTCGGAGCATTTATCGGCTGTGTGATAGGAGCATTTTTGATTTTTATTGTTGATCCTTTTAAGGCGATGATATTCGTTATATTGTTTTTAGTATTGCAGCAAATAGAGGGAAATTTTATTTATCCACATGTGGTCGGAAATTCTGTGGGACTTCCATCTATTTGGGTTCTGGCGGCTGTCAGTATCGGCGGAAAATTGATGGGTGTCGTGGGAATGTTAGTTTTTATACCGTTTGTATCCGTCTTATATGCTTTGTTCCGTGAGGTGGTGTATATTAAATTAAGACAGCAGCACATCAATCCGAAGGATATCAAGTAAATCAAAAAGTAAAATCAGGAATCCATAGAAGGATGCCGTCATATATATAAGAGATGGGAATTTAAGGGATGAAGAATATGCTGAATTATCTCTGGGCAGGAATGATTATTGTTGGGGTAGTGTATGCTGCCTTTACAGGAAGGATGCCAGATATTACAAATGCGGCGTTGGATTCTTCTAAAGAAGCGATTGCACTCTGTATTACGATGATGGGTGTCATGTCTTTTTGGGTAGGCTTGATGGAAATAGCTGATAAAGCCGGAATTGTCAAAAGTCTTTCCTGGAAAATGCGTCCCCTTATACGTTTTTTATTTCCGGATATGCCGAAGGGACATCCGGCAGAAGAACATATTACAACGAATATTATTGCTAATGTGCTGGGGCTTGGGTGGGCGGCGACGCCTGCGGGTCTGAAAGCAATGGATGAACTGGGGAAACTGGAGGAAGAAAGAAGGCGTGGGATACTTCCCGGACCGGTGCGGCGGCGCGGAACTGCCAGTAATGAAATGTGTACATTTTTGATATTGAATATTTCGTCATTACAGTTGATTCCGGTGAATGTGATTGCCTACCGAAGCCAGTACGGGAGCGTAAATCCTACGGCGATTGTCGGGCCGGGGATATTGGCGACGGCAGTGAGTACGGGGGTAGCGGTTGTTTTTTGTAAGGTGATGGATTGTAAGAAGCGGAGGGTGTAGGCTCTTCGCTTTTATTATTAAAACAAGTAAAATGGATTAAAATGAATAAAAAAGGTTTAAATTTATTAAAAAAATGTTATAATAAATAAAATAGGATAAAAGGAGGATAAATATATGAAGCTGCGTGCAGAAGATGTATTTCGCCCGGGTGCATTTCCAGAATATACTTATATATCGCGAAAATCAGCAGTCTCTGATTTATCATATGAATTTCGTTTGACGCAGGCGATTAAAGTTTCCGGTTTTTTAACTTCGTTAGTTGGACCTTCTAAAATGGGGAAAACAATCCTTTGTGAGAAGGTAATTGGTTTTGAAAATATAGTAGAAATTTCGGGAGCGGATTTTGGAGAAGATACGGACTTCTGGAAGCTGGTTGCGGCTAAGGCCGGACTTGCTTATGAGGGGCAGTTTGCGTCAGAAAAGAAAATTGAGGAAACCAGTGACAGATATACGAAAAGAGAGACGTTTTCTTTGACAAAGGATAAAATTATTGAGTATTATAAAAAAGAAAATCTTGTACTGGTAATAGACGATTTCCACTATGCTCCGGAGGAAAAGCGGATGCAGATCGCGCAGCAGTTAAAGGATGCAATACGTAGAGGTTTTAAAGCGATTGTTGTATCGCTTCCGCACCGGGCAGATGAAGCGATCCGGCAGAATGCAGACTTATCCGGAAGGTTAAGTTTGATCAACATGGAACCATGGGAAGTGGCAGATTTAAAGGAAATTGCAATGCTGGGATTCTCCAGATTAGAGATAAAAATTGAAGATGAAATTGCAGAACAGATTGCAGTGGAAAGTTTGTCTTCTCCTCAGTTAATGCAGTATATTTGCCTTAACATTTGTACAATACTGGAAATGTCGGGGAATCAGCATGCTCAGATCGGCCAGGAAATTTTAGAAACAGCATATCGTTATACAACGGCAAATTTTGAATATGGCGACGTTGTATCATTGATGAAGAAAGGTCCGAATACACGAGGGAAAAGTAGGAACACTTTTCTGGTAAAAGGTGGACATCCTTGTGATCTTTATGAACTGATCGTAAAATCAATTGCGGAAAATCCTCCGATAATGAAATTAGAGTTTGAGGATGTAAAAAAACGAATATATGGTATGATCTCAGATGATTGTAAAAAACCAACCCCACAGGCGATTAAAGAAAGTCTTGCTAAGTTGCAGGAATTATTACATGGAAGAGAAGATATTTTCAAGGTACTTGACTGGAAGGAAGGCGTTTTATATATTTTAGATCCGCTGTTTTTATTCTATTTGCGGTGGGGAGGCGGTAGTAAATAGTATGTTTTACAGTACTAATAGTATAAGAAGTATAGGGCAAGCTATAGAATATATTCAAAATGCCAAAGATTATCAGCAGTTTCAAAGCGCGGTAGCATCTTTGCGGGGATATATGAAAGGAATTGGAATAGGGGCGCAGGAGATTCTTGCGCTGGAAAGAATCGCGTATTATCCTCAAAATATATATTCTGATAGAGAGACAAAAGAAAATATGGAAGCCGCAAAGCATAGGGTGATTTCGTACATTGAAGATATGTTATGCGATAATGAAAAAGACGGACAGATTCTTGAGATTCTAAACAATTTTTATCTGTTTCTGGAAAATTTAATAGAACGAAAGCCACATAAGCGTGGAGGAATTCAGCAGGAGCAACTGGATACTTTGAAAATAAAAAATGAATATGATGTACAGCATTTATTATATGCTTGTATCAAGCTGCTGTATCCTATGGCAAGAGCTGAGGTTAGTGAGGATACTGGATATGGTACGGTCAGGACAGATATTTTTCTTGATGCTGAACATGTGATAGAAATAAAGTGTACCAGAGAAAATATGAAATTAAAGAAACTGACTGAAGAAATAGAAGCAGATATAATACATTATAGTGCTAAAAATATTTATTTCTTTTTATATGATAAAGAGAAGATTATAGAAAATCCTATGGTTTTTAAGAAATGTTATGAGGAAAAAATAAAGGAAAAGAATGTACATATTATTATTCATCAGCCTAAAATTATGTAATTTGAATGGATAACGCTTCAAAAATTTAAAAGGAGGGACTCGCAAGCCCTTCTTTGCCTGTAGGCTTGACAAGTTTCTACAAAATTAGTTAATGCGGAGCTATATCAGACTTCATCACAAAATATTACACTTCATATTAAAAATATTTATAAAGACGGAGAATTGCAAGAGGAGTCAACTTGTAAGAATTACTTACAAGTTCAAAAAGAAGGAAAAAGAGAAGTACAACGCGAGGTAAAAATATATAATTTGCAAATGATACTGGCGATTGGCTATCGTGTCAAAAATAATATCGGTATGCATTTTCGGACCTCGTCTTTTGCCGTCAGCATAATGATGGGATAGGTGTATTTTTCCCGTATTTTCTGGCAAAGAGAAAAGCCATTAATATCTGGCAGCATTATATCGAGAATAGCCAGGTCTGTTTCTTTGTTTTCGATACAATCTAATGCTTCTCTGGCGGAATAAAATTTATAAACCGTATAATTTTCGTTCTGCAGATAAACCTCCAGCAAATCCGCTATGTCGCGTTCATCATCAACGACTAAAACCTTTTCAGCCATCTAATCCCTCCATCTTCTGTTGTGAACTTTTTTATAGTATATCAAATTTTCTTTTTAAATTTCCCAATGAATTACATTAGATTTTATTAAGATTTTCCTAAGCCCTTAAACGTAGCTGCCTGCGCTGTCGCTGACCCTGTGCTGATGGTTGAATAAACAGAATATTTTATGCAATTAATACAATTATAAATTAATTAAAAATAAATATAAAAATAGTGTTGACAAATACAGATTTAGGTGTTAATATATAATCAATCTAAAGGAAAGAAAAAAATCAAAAGAAATCCTGACGAGAAAGGGATTTCGAAAAAAAGATTTTATATGAGGAAAGATTAAAAAGGAAGGAGGCTTACACCGTTGGACAATACAGAATTTACAAATCAATATATGAGTGGTATGGCAGATGAAGGTTCTCACAGGATAAGCCTTAATCATAAAGAAGAAAGAGAAAACCGGTAAAATATAATGAAAGCGTACTCGGAGCAGAGAAGCCGGATAAAGAAGATTCACATCTGCAGAATATATTGAAAAGAAAGATACCACAATTATTCAAATATATAAGAAGATGCGTAAAGAAGCATTAGAAAGGCTATAGAACAGAATCAAAAAATATCCTCCGAGATTAAATATAAAGATGATAAAATTAAATAAAAAGCAGCCATTATAGTTAAAGGATAATTATAATGGCTGTTTTGTTATTATGACAGAAGAAAAAGACCTTTGGCATGTATAAAAATTGTAATCTTTGTAACACAGATTTAATATTTTATCGCATATATTTTGACATTGATTAGCCCATATGATAAACTTATAAGAGCTGGATTATGTTTAGAACAAAGTAATTTTGCGAAATATGTTATTCGAGGTGAGAATATTGGATAAGTATGAATATCGGGTAAAAACTGAGCAGATGCTTGAGCATATGGAAAAAAAGCAATACAGCAAAGCAATGGAGATCGCAGATACAATTGACTGGCGCCGTGTAAAGAGTATTTCTATGTTAAATAGTGTAAGTGAGATTTATGAAGCCTGTGGGGAGAATAAGAAGAGCAGGGATATTCTTTTTCTTGCTTTTGACAGGTCACCGTCGAGCAGAAAGATTGTATTTCGGTTGGGAACGCTGGCGCTTAAAATACAGGATGTAGAGGAAGCGTCTTCATGTTATGAGGAGTTTGTTAAACTTGCGCCAAAGGATCCAAATCAATACATTTTGAAATACAAGATACTTAAGGCACGCAATGCTCCGTTGGAAGAGCAAATTAAGGCGCTTGAAGATTTTAAAAAGGAAGAATATGAAGAGAAATGGGCATATGAGCTGGCGAAGCTTTATGACGAGGCCGGGAAGTCGGCGGAGTGTCTGGAGGAATGCGATGACCTGATTCTCTGGTTTAGCGAGGGAAAATATGTATATCAGGCAATGGAGCTTAAGATGAAGTATAAACCGCTTACTCCGCTTCAAAAAGAAAAATATGAGAACCGTATATTAGAGGAAGAAGAACCGGAGCCTGTGACAGACGAGACGCCGGAAGATACGGAAGAAAATACAGAGGAAAGTGCAAAAGAAAGCGCAGAAGAAGTAAAGGAAGAGCCGGAAGATTTGGGAAAAACAAGAGTATTTTCTGTGAAGCAGAGTGATAAAACCGGAGCTGAGACAGACGAGACACTACGTATCTCCGGTCAGATGAAGATAGAAGAGATTCTTCAGGAATGGGAAGAGAAGCAGAAGGCGAATGCAGAGGCTATTGCAGATCAGAAGAAGAAGGATGAAGAAGTTCTGCTGGAAAGGCGAAGGGCAGAGGAGAAGCGCAAAGAAGAAGAAGCAAGACGATTGGAAGAACAGCAGCGGGCTGCGGAAGAAGCGCGGAAAATCGCAGAGCAGAAAGCGGCAGAAGAAGCACGCAGGCTGGAGGAACAGAAGGCTGCGGAGGAAGCGCGGAAAATTGCGGAGCAGAAAGCCGCTGATGAAGCATACCGGCTTGCAGAGCAGGAAGCAAGAAGGCTTGTGGAGAAGAGGACAGAGAAAGAGATGACCCCGGATTTACAGGAATTGATGCGGGATTTGGAAGAAGGAGAGCTGGCGCAGAAGAAAGCGGAACCCGATGCGGAGGAAGTGAAGGAAGAAGTCACAGAGGCTTTGGATGAAGAAGGTTCTGTTCTCAAGGAATTTGATTATGCCGAGAAAAAGAAGGAAAAAGAAGAGGAAAGCATTTTTGGCAATAATCAGTACGATGAGCCGGAATATGTTGATGATTATGACGACGATGATATAGAGACAGATTATGATGAGCCGGAGTCTGATGAAGAAGAGGAATTTGAGAATCTTGATGTCTTTGATACGGGCGAGTTTGAAGATATTGAAGATGAAGATGAATTTGAAGATTTCGAGGAGGAAGAAGACGTGTCAATAGAACTTGACGAAGAAGAACTTAGGGCTAAGATCAAAGAAGTTGATATTGAGATTGAAGAACCCACGGAAGAAGAGATTCAGCGGAGAATTAAAAAAGGAAAGACAGGAGTTCCGTTTGATACAGGATTTGTAGTAACAGGACGTTACGATTTGAGCGCTACCAGTGAAATCGGTTTGAAGGCAGGGCTTACGGAAGAACAGAAGAAGCTGTTTAGTTATTTCGTTCCGGTAAGAGGAATGAGTGAACAGATTGTAGAAGTTCTTGATAATGACCGGCGCGAGCAGCGGGAAGGAACATCCAGAGTAGGAAATATTCTGGTAATCGGACAGAAGGGTTCGGGAAAGACGGTTCTTGCAGTTGACATTGTGAAGGCGATTCAGAAACAGAGAAATCTGAAACAAGGTAAAGTAGCAATTGTTACGGGAGAATCCTTGAATAAAAAAGATCTGTCTGACATTATTCAGAAATTGCGCGGTGGTGCGATTATCGTTGAAAAAGCCGGAAAGATGAATACTAAGACAGTGGAAGAACTGAATTATCTGATGGAGAAAAAGACAGGCGAGTTATTGTTTGTTCTGGAAGATCAGAGAAAACCATTGGAGAGATTGTTTACAGCAAATCCTGCTTTTAAGAGAAAATTCACGTCTACACTGGAACTTCCGGTATTTGTAAATGATGAGCTGGTAACATTTGGACAGACCTATGCGAAAGAGAATGGATATAAGCTGGATGAGATGGGAATTCTTGCATTATATAGCCGTATTGATGTGATGCAGAGAGAAGATCACAATGTAACAGTTGCAGAAGTAAAAGAAATTATGGATGCAGCAATTGAACATTCTCAGAAGGCAAATGTCAAACATCTGGCGAGACGTATGTTTGGAAAGGGAACAGATAAATCTGACCGTATTATTCTGAAAGAAGAAGATTTTAGAATTTAAAAAAAGGTTACCATTCACAGCCGATTTGAAATCTAATATGGATTCGTCGTGCTTGCACGTAAGAAGATATATTGGATTTCAAATCTGGCCTGTGGAGCAGTCACCCACCCGTATAAGCAGTCTTAGCTCCGTCAGGAGCGGGACTGGAGCATCGAAGATGCGACGAGTGCGCATGCTGGTGGGGTGCTGTGAATGGTAAAAAATAAAGAGTTTTGGCAAAGCAATTTTCTGTCAAAACTCTTTATTTTTATGTGTCCATAAAGTATAATTAGAGTATATATTTGGACACGAGAGGGTGGAATTATGGCTGAAGCGAAGAAAATTAAAGCATATGAAATCGGAGAACTGGATCATTATCTCTTCGGGCAGGGAAATCACTATGAGATATATAAAAAATTAGGTTCTCACAAGGTAAAAGACGGGGATACAGAAGGGGTGTATTTTGCAGTATGGGCGCCGAATGCAAAGGCTGTTTCTGTAATAGGAGAATTTAATAACTGGGATGAGACGGCGAACGAAATGGAGCGTGGGGAGCCGCTTGGAATTTATACCTGTTTTATTCCGGATGTGCCGGAAAATGCAATGTATAAGTATTCTATTGAAACGTATAGCGGAGCCCGGATTTCTAAAGCAGATCCATTTGCAAATTATGCGGAGATGCGTCCGGGAACGGCATCAAGGGTGACGGATCTTTCCAGAATTACATGGTCTGACAGTGCCTGGATGGCGCAGAGAAAGAATTGGGATCACAAAGAGCAGCCGATGTCTGTTTATGAAGCGCATATCGGTTCCTGGAAGAAGCATGATGACGGTACGCCGGATGGATTTTATAATTACAGAGAATTTGCCAGGGAAGCTGTAAAATATATAAAAGATATGGGTTATACGCATATTGAGCTAATGGGAATCGCGGAGCATCCCTTTGATGGTTCCTGGGGATACCAGGTTACAGGGTATTTCGCACCCACTTCCCGGTATGGGACGCCGGAAGATTTTGCCTGGATGATTAACTATTTTCATAAGAATAAGATTGGCGTTATTCTGGATTGGGTACCGGCACATTTCCCGAAAGATGCGCACGGACTGGCTGATTTTGACGGGACGCCTGTTTTTGAGTATGCGGACCCGAGAAAGGGAGAGCATCCGGACTGGGGAACAAAGGTCTTTGATTTTGGAAAAAATGAAGTACGAAACTTTCTGATTTCCAATGCATTGTTCTGGATTGAAGAATTCCATGTAGACGGTTTGCGTGTAGATGCGGTGGCATCTATTCTGTATCTGGACTATGGAAGAAAAGACGGGGAATGGGTTGCCAATGAATATGGCGGCAATAAGAACCTGGAGGCGATAGGATTCTTCAAGCATCTGAATTCTGTTGTACTTGGGCGGAATCCGGGGGCGCTTATGATTGCAGAGGAATCCACGGCGTGGCCGAAGGTGACCGGCGCTGTGGAAGATGACGGATTGGGATTCAGCCTGAAATGGAATATGGGATGGATGCACGATTTTACAGAATATATGAAGCTGGATCCATATTTCAGGAAAGGCGCTCATTATAATATGACCTTTGCCATGAGTTATGCGTACAGCGAACACTACATCCTTGTGCTTTCTCATGACGAGGTGGTGCATCTGAAGTGTTCTATGCTGAATAAGATGCCGGGACTTGGTTTTGATAAATATGCAAACCTGAAAGTCGGATATGCTTTTATGATGGGACATTCCGGTAAGAAGCTTCTTTTTATGGGACAGGAATTTGCACAGCTTCGGGAATGGAGCGAAGCGCGTGAGCTTGACTGGTTCCTTTTGGCAGAGGATGAGCATGTACAGATACAGAATTGGGTGAGAGATCTTCTGCATCTTTATAAACGCAACAAGGCGATGTATGAACAGGATAATTCTTGGGATGGCTTTGAATGGGTGAATGCAGACGATAAAGACAGAAGCATTTACAGCTTTATCCGGCATTCCAAGAATGGAAAGAAGAATCTGTTGTTTGTATGTAATTTTACGCCGATGGCGAGGGATGATTACCGTGTAGGCGTGCCGAGGAGAAAGCAATATAAGCTGGTTTTAAATAGTGATGACGTGAAATATGGCGGAAAAGGAGAAGAACGGCCGTTAGTATATAAGGCGGAGAAAAAGGAGTGTGACGGAAGACCCTATTCTTTTGCATATAAACTGCCGCCATACGGAGTTGCTATATTTGAATTTTAGGAGGAAGGTATGAAGAGTGGATATAAGAAATTCACAGCAGTACTGCTGTGTGTATTGTTAGCCGGTTTGCTTCCGGGTAACATCGGAGGGGGAATATCAGAAGTTAAGGCAGAAGACAGCATAAAAACAAGCGGGCAAATGTCCTGGACGGTAGAAGAAGCAGCCCGGATTGTGAAGGCACACTATAAAAATCAGCTGGAAAAGCCGTATTATGGAGATTATACGATAGCGCCCAGCGAGACGAAGATAACAAATAAAGAATACCGGTTTGTTCTGCGATTTGCCATATCCGACCAGAGAATGCAGGAGCTTTTGGCACAGGGAGTGCCGCCGACCTCCAGTATGTTTGCTGCAAATACATTGGCAGGCATGGTTACTGTTAATAGGAATACCGGAGAGGTTTCAGCAGAGGGAGGCGGATTTTCAACTATTGATTTGCAAACATGGAATATTGGAGACAAATTGTTTGCGGATGTATATACGAGAGACTGGTATTATTATTATGTAATGGATGTATACGATGAGGGAATCATGAAGGGACTCAATGATTATGAGTTCGGACCGACCCAGCCATTAGCCCGTGCTCAGTTTGCGGTCATCCTGCATCGGATGAGTGGTATGCCGGAAATCACATATGCAGAGAAATTCCCGGATGTTCCGGATGCAATGTGGTATACACAGGCAATTCTCTGGGCAAACAGCATTGATGTGGTAAAAGGTTATTCTAACAGCGGCTTGTTTGGTGTATCGGATAATATAAACCGGGAACAGATGGCAGTTATGCTGTACCGTTATGCAGAGTACATGGGATATGATACCAGTATGAAAGTGGATTTTAGCAGCTTCAGTGATGCAGCCAGTGTGAATGAATTTGCTTATGAAGCAATGCAGTGGGCAGTGGGCAATGGAATTATTACGGGAAAAGATAATGGAACAAGACTGGATCCGCAAGGAGGAGCAAGCCGTGCAGAATGTGCTGCCGTCATCATGCGTTTTACGGAGACATACAGGTAAATATTAATAGAAAAATCACGGCAGAAGAACGTCTTCGCTGCCGTGATTTTTTGTTATTATCCTTTTTTGGTTTTCATTCGTTTTATTACTTTTAGTCTGGTAAATTCTTCCCGCTCTTTTTCTTCCAGTTCATTCGTAATATTATAGACAAGAGCGCTGTAGGTTGGAATTGTGATATTTTTCAGTGCGTTAGCACGTTTTTGTGTTTTCTTGATGTTGGCTGCCAGACGGTAGGCAGCATTTTCTACCATGGACAATTTAATTGTCAGGTCTTTTACCTCGCGGAATGCGTCCCGGGCAATATCAATGGACTCATGAGTAGTTCCGAGGGCATAGGTAAGTTTGTTCTGAGCCGCATCGTATTTGACGTGGGGAATTTCTGTTCCCATGATGCTTCTTGTCTGAATGCGGATGGAGTCCTCAATCGGAACGGTATAGGCAAGTTCTTCTACTTTACTGATTCCGTGCTCGATATTTGCACGCTGCAGGCAGGCGTAAGCCTTGGTAAATGTGGTGTCTATCTGTTCCTGGATGCCTTTTGCCTCATCAATCAGATCCATAAGCTCGCGGATAAGAATGTTCCGTTTCTTATCCATAAGGTCATAGCCTTGTTTTGCAAGAGCGAGGGAGTTTTTCGCAAGTATTAAGTTTCCTTTTGTTGGAAATTCACGTGGATCCATAGTGTTCCCCCTTTACATTTTGAAACGGCCTTTCGGTTACGTTGCACCTGTGACCCGTGATGTTAATCCACGTGAAACGGCCGTGAACTTCAAGACCAGAGGTCTTGAAGTCACGTTACGCCTAGACATGAAAGTTATCCCTGATTGATGCGAGCATCATCTGGGATAACTTTCGCGTCTAGTCCGTTTCACGTGGATAGTATTTTTCTATTATCTTTGTGTCGATTCGGTCGAGTTCTTCTTTTGGCAGCAGGGCGAGTAGTTCCCAGCCTAGATCCAGGGTTTCTATCATGGATCGGTTTTCGGTGCGCCCCTGGCCGATGTAGCGTTCTTCAAATTCTTTGCCGAATTTTAAATATTGTTTGTCAACGGGGGACAGTTCGTCTTCTCCGATGACTGAGGCGAGGTTCCTTGCCTCTCCTACTTTAGCGTAGGCGGAAAAGAGCTGGTTGGCGAGATCCTGGTGATCTTCGCGTGTATAGCCTTTTCCGATTCCGTCTTTCATCAGACGGGACAGGGAAGGCAGAATGCTGATCGGCGGGTAGATAGCCTGGCCGTGCAGGTTCCTGTCCAGTACGACCTGGCCTTCGGTGATGTATCCGGTAAGGTCAGGAATCGGGTGAGTAATATCATCATTTGGCATGGTGAGGATCGGCAGTTGTGTTACGGAGCCATTCGATCCGGATACGATGCCGGCGCGCTCATAGATGGTTGCAAGTTCGCTGTATAAGTATCCGGGGTATCCTTTTCTGGATGGAATCTCGCCCTTGGAGGATGAGACTTCACGCATCGCCTCTGCAAAGGAGGTCATGTCGGTCAGGATAACCAGAATGTGCATATTCTGTTCAAAGGCCAGATATTCGGCAACGGTCAGGGCAACCTTTGGTGTAATCAGACGTTCCACTACCGGGTCATTTGCCAGATTGAGGAACATACACACATGGTCGGCAACACCGCTTTCATCAAAGGTTTTGCGGAAGAAGTCGGCAACGTCGTGCTTGACACCCATAGCGCCGAATACGACGGCGAATTTCTCATTGGAGCCGTCGCCTAAGGATGCCTGCTTGACGATCTGTGCGGCAAGCTGGTCGTGAGGCAGACCGTTTCCGGAAAAAATCGGAAGCTTCTGTCCGCGGATTAAGGTGGTAAGTCCGTCAATAGCAGAAATACCGGTGCGGATATAGTTACGTGGGTATTCCCGGCGGACTGGATTCAGTGGGAGACCGTTAATATCTCTGTGGTCAGTGGAAGAGATAGGTCCCAGATCGTCGATTGGTTCGCCGATACCGTTAAAGGTACGTCCCAGCATATCGGGAGCAACGGCGATTTCCATCGGATGTCCACTTAATTTGGTATGGGTATTGTTGAGAGACATATTTTCTGTCCCTTCAAATACCTGAATGATTGCTTTGTCTTCGTATAGCTCGATAATACGTCCCAGCTTCTTGGTATTGCCTTCTACGGTAAATTCTACGATTTCATCGTAAAAGGCATCCTGAATGCCCTCAAGGACAACGAGAGGGCCATTGATATTACTGAGTCCAAGATATTCAATTGCCATAAATGGTCTCTCCTTTATGCGTTTTTATCCATGACCCGCTGTGCGAAATCATCAATATATTTTTTATACATATCTAACATCTGCAGGTTATCGTTAGGTACATCGTATTTGATGGCAATAACCTTTTCAAAAATATTCTCTTCTTTTAGAACGGACATAGGCATTCCCATGGCCACCAGCTTCCGGCAGGTTTTATAAAGATAGAGAATGACGTCCATCATTTTAAACTGTTTCTCCATGGATACGCAGGTATCATCCTTGTGAAATGCATTCTGCTGCAGAAAGCCGAGACGGATGACTCTGGCAATTTCCAGTACCAGCTTCTGATCGTCGGGAAGCACGTCGCCGCCGATTAGTTTCACGATTTCCATCAGGCTGCTTTCCTGGTTCAGAAGCGCCATCAGGCGGTTCCGGTAATCTACGAATTTAGGAGATACATGATCGTTGTACCAGGCGCCTAAGTCATTCAGGTATTCACTGTAGCTGGTGAGCCAGTGAATAGCTGGGAAATGCCTGGAGTATGCCAGTGATTTATCCAGACCCCAGAAGCAGCGTACGAAACGCTTGGTGTTCTGGGTTACCGGTTCGGAGAAATCGCCGCCCTGTGGAGAGACTGCTCCGATGATGGATACGGAACCGTCGGTTCCGTTTAAGTTGTGCATCATTCCGGCGCGCTCATAGAAAGCAGAAAGCCTTGACGCCAGATAAGCAGGAAAGCCTTCTTCAGCAGGCATTTCTTCCAGACGGCCGGAGAGCTCACGCAGAGCTTCTGCCCAGCGGGAGGTGGAATCGGCCATGATTGCCACATCGTATCCCATGTCACGGTAATATTCCGCCAAAGTTAGTCCGGTGTAAATAGAAGCCTCACGGGCGGCTACCGGCATGTTAGAGGTGTTGGCAATCAGCGTTGTTCTGTCCATCAGGGGATTGCCGGAACGTGGGTCTATAAGCTGGGAAAATTCTTCCAGAACCTGTGTCATCTCATTTCCACGTTCACCACAGCCAATGTAAATAATGATATCAGCATCAGACCATTTTGCAATCTGGTGCTGTGTCATGGTTTTACCGGTTCCGAAACCGCCGGGGATGGCGGCGGTGCCACCCTTGGCGATTGGGAACATGGTGTCAAGGATACGCTGTCCGGTAATCAGTGGTACGCTTGCCGGGAAGCGGTGATGTGTGGGTCTTGCCACACGGATCGGCCAGCGCTGCGTCATGGTAAGTTCTTTTGTACTTCCGTCGGAAAGCTGCAGGGTAAGCAGAGGTTCATCGATGGTGTAGTCCCCGTCCGGAACGGCGGAAGTTACTGTGCCTTCCAAATCCGGCGGAACCATACATTTGTGCATAATAGCAGGAGTTTCAGGGACTTCTGCGAAAATATCGCCGCCGTGGAGCAGATCGCCTGCGTTGACAGTGAGATGGGTCTTCCATTTTTTCTCCCGGTTTAGGGAATCTACGCTGACACCCCGGGTAATAAATGCACCGCCGCTGTCTGCAATGCGTTCCAGCGGGCGCTCAATTCCGTCAAAAATGTTATTTAAAATTCCGGGAGCCAGGGTGACGGAGACGGCGGAGCCGGTTGCTTCCACAGTTTCGCCCGGGCGGAGTCCGGATGTCTCTTCATATACCTGAATGGTCGTTCTGTCTTTATCCAAAGAAATAACTTCGCCTACCAGCTTCTGTTCTCCGACATATACCATCTCGGACATTTTAAAACCGGGATTTCCTTTCAAATAGATTACAGGCCCGTTGATGCCGTAAATAATACCTGTTCTAGTATTTTCCATTGCCCGTACCTCCTTCAAATAAGAATTTTCTCCTTGCAGTTTCCAGTGAACCCTTGAAGGAATAATCAATCAGGATATTACGTCCACGGATGACGGCGCGGATACCGCCGGTAAAATCCTCTTTGCTTATGGTAAGAAGCAGACCGGTGTGTTCTTCGAGGTAGGCTTTTATACTCTCGTCCGTCGGGTTGATATAGATGGTGATAGGCTCGCTGCCGGCAAAGGCGGCGGCCTTTTCAATATAAGATACCAGGAGATTTTTGTAATCTTCGGTATGCATGTATTCATTTAACAATTGTTCGACTTCCTGAAACAGGCGCTGCTTTAAGTCGGTCTGTGTCTTACTAAGCTCACGTTTTAGTTCAATCTGTGCCTTGGATGCTGCCATGTTGATTTGCTGTTCTGCGTTAGTAGTTTCTGCTTTAATCCTCGTTTCAGACTGGCGGATGGCTTCTTCCCGGTGCTCCCGGAACAGTTCCTCCAGGGCATTTTGATGCTGCCGGATAATGGCGCTGCCTTCGGCTCTTGCTTCCTCCATGGCGGCGGTCTGCAGATGTGCAAGTTTTTCTTCTATCGTCAAGTCGGTCACCTTCTTTTCTTCAAATTGGGGCTGTGAATGGTAACAAATCATAAGGTCTTTGGCTTAGAGCTTCAGACCGATTGCCTCATTTACATAAGAAGTGATAAAGTCTTTCTTGCGTCCGGTTCCGTGTCTGTCAGGAATCTCAATTAAGAGGGGCATTTTGCGGGCAAGCTTGATTTCGTCAATCAAATCCGGAAATTCGCGTCCGAATTTTTCTGTCAGAAGTACAATTCCGATGGAGCTGTCATTCATGGCAGTTTCCAGTGCTTCCCGAAGCTCCGGACGTTCGTGGACGACAACGCCGTCCACGCCGGCAAGCCGCATTCCTGTCAGAGTATCGACATTATCACTGATTAAATACATTTTCATCTTATAATCTACCTATGATCATGAAGGAGATAATCAGACCATAAAGGCAGACACCTTCTGCAAGACCTACGAAAATAAGGGATTTACCGAGTGCACTGGAGTCTTCGCTGATCGCTCCGAGAGCAGCGCTTGCGGCACTCGCTACGGCAATACCGCCGCCTACACAAGATAAACCGGTTGAAAGTGCAGCGGCAAGATAACCGAACCCTGTTGCATTGGAAGCAGCGGAAGCAGCGGCGTCAGCAGCTTCTACATGTCCGCCGAACATCATGATGCCTGCGATAATGAAGCAGCCAAAATAGAAGAAAATGTTGACGCCAAGCGCTCTTTTGTAACGCTTAGTGTTCTTCTGCCCAATCAGATAGTAACCGAATGGAAGAATGATTCCAAGTACGATAGCTGCAATGAGTAATAATTTGATTGTTAATGTCATAGTAATTTACCTCCTTAAAAATGGGTGATTTATTTGTGACCTGCACTATGGTTGGTGAATGGTTTAAATTCCCGCCCTGTTCCTTTGTAGAACCGGCTGAACATTTCATAATATTCCAGACGGAGAACCTGAATACCTACAATCAGTCCTTCCAGACCACAGACAATCAGGTTGCCAAGCACGATTCCAAACCAGTTAATGGAACCACCGTCTGTTGCGCCTGAGAGCATCAGCACCACCTCCATGATGGCGGCGTGGCTGACTGCAAAAGCGCCGATACGCACATAGGAAAGGGTATTTGAAAAATAACTCAGCATGGTTTCAAATAATTCAAAAAATCCTTGTACCAGGAACATTACTTTTCCTGTTTCCAATTTCTTGTGGTTTTTCTCTACAAGGTTCGTAAGAGGTTCCTTGAAGAGGAAAGCAAGAATCGGAAGTCCCAGGAAGATAACCATGAAAATATTCCCCGGAACGGTGTGGCCGCTCATGTAGAGCACGATGGTCAGCACAAGGAAGCCGTAAAATACAAGTCCTGCAATTCCGTTATTGGAGAATAGAAGCTCGCCTGTGTTGTGGCTGCGTACGGCATTGATAATCTGGAAAATCATAACCAGAATATTTAATCCCATACCAAAGGCAATTGCGATGACAAATACGGTGTTGAGCTGTCCTACGAAAGGAAGTTTCGTCATTGCTTCCACGGGTCTTAGCCAGTGAGCTTCGATAACATTTTCAAATCCAAATACGCTGCCGAACATGAATCCGAAGAACATGGAGAAAATCCCCGCTACGGATATAATCCCTGCCAGGTTTATTTTTTTCAGCAGGTAGAGAATCCCACCTCCGGCAAACAGGCAGAATCCCTGGCCTACGTCGCCGAACATTGCGCCGAAGATAAAGGTATAGGTCAGCGCTACGAATATGGTCGGATCGATTTCGCTGTGGTCGGGCAGGCCGTACATCTGGATGAACATCTCAAAAGGTTTGAAAATCTTTGGGTTCTTAAGTTTGGTCGGAGGGTCTCCGAAAAATTTCTCCCGATCTTCCTCCACGACGACGAATACTTTGTCATCATTCTTGGTTTCTTCAATGAATGCATTCACATCATCTTCGCCCATCCAGCCGCAGAGAATATAGTAATCTTCCAGTTTGTCATTTTTGTCGTCAATCCTTGCGGCCATCTTGCGGACGTCAAAGTTATTTGTCAGCTCTTCCAGCCTTTTTCTGGCGCCCAGAAGATTGGAAGCATTGTCGGCAAGCATTTCTGTCGTTTCCTTTTCTAATTGTTCAATCTCTTTGGATTTTTCCGTAATAGCCTGCGACAGCTCCTGGTAGGCGGTTGCCGGTGTCCCACTGAATCCTTCGGGAAGCGATATCCTCTCAAAGTGCAGGGAATTAAACACAGAATCAACTTTGCCGGAGTCCGTGTTGGCGGTAAAATAACAACCATATACGTAATTAGCGTCTCGGGCGCCTTCCAGGAAAATTGCATTCAGGTCCTCGAACAGATATTTTTCAAGCTTGTGGAAATAATCTACGTCAATCCGCCCGAATTTGACACGCATGTATTTGTAATGGGTAACATCCTGGAGTTCAAAATCCAGTGGCTGGAAAGGTTCCAGCACGTTTAATTTTTCGTGAAGGGAAGTCTTTTCCTTTTCCAGCGCTTCAATCTGTTCCTGATAATTCAGGTAATTGTGATTGACTTCGCGGATCAGATCCATCATTTCCTCCGGAGTGTGCGATAGATCAGGTTTGGCATTTCCTTCGGGAAGCATGGAAACGAATTGCTCCGCTTTGGTAAGCGACTCCTTGTAAGGATTAAGCTCAACGAAAGGCAGCAGGTTTTCTGTGGTCTTAAGTTCAGAAATCGCGTGTTCCAGCTGCATCTCATATTTTGAGAGGTAGACATCACTGACTCGGTCTATATCATGGATGGGGCCGGTGATGCTTAAAAATTTCATTTTAACAATCAATTTGTTACACCTCCTAAGTATCCCAGCGTCTCTTGCCGCGTAAGACCATAGCGGACGCATTCAAGAGCTGTGGTTAATTTATAAATTTCTTCTTCTTTTAAGAAGAGGTAAGTTGTAATTGATGCGATGGACCAGGGATTGTTCCTGCGGTCGGCGATATAAAGCCGGTAGAGACATTCCTTGTACATCTGTTCAATGGTCTTCTTCTGTTCGAAATCATACTTTCTGGCATAGGCAGTGCTTTCCATCAGTTTTCGGAATTCATCAGCAGAAGGAGCCTCAACCAGAGCTTTAAATTCATCTACATGGATCCGGTAATGGATCGGAATCGTCAGAGTGTAGATATCCGGCGGAAGCATATGATAGTATTTTTTTGCCCGGTAAATCCACTGAAGGTTCAGAAGGTCGATTCTGGAACCGCAGTCTCTGGTAAACAGCTCAAGCTCTTTTTTCTTAAGGATCCGGCGTTTGGATTTCCACAGTGTTGTAAAATAGTAAAGATCCAGCGCCAGGTCGTAATCAAAAAGCGTTGCGGCGCCGGAATCACGGAGCCTTTTCAAGGGAGTATAGTATTCCGTATCTTTCAGATTATCTACCAGTTCGTCGATATTCTGGGAAGTAATCAGACGGTCTATGGAAATCTGAGAATAACGGTCAAAAAACTCTTTTTTATAATTCAAATCAAATGGTTTGTCATAGTGGTTGAAGACAATACGCAGGCAGTAGTTGATTACATCTACTTCGTAGCGCTTCAGATAGAGCTTTAAAAATTTTTTCTGCTCTATGCCGCCAAAACGGAAAAGCCTTGTATAGTCGTTGTAAAGAGACTGATACAGAATTTTTTCAATATTTCCTCTGTGATAGAGGGATTCGTCCATTTGATTAAGAAGCTCGGAGTAAGCGGGCTTTCCCTTTAAAAAGGAAATAATGTCAAGAACACTTTTCATTGCGGCAATATTGTCAAAATCCTCCTTCGTCAGGAGCTTTGCCTGCATGGCACGAACTTTTGTGACAATGCCGCTGTAAGCCATAACATTTCCCATAGTTTTATACCTCTGTAATTTGTTTCAAAATATTCTCTGCATATTTCGTATGGTTCTTTTCAAAGTCCTGAATCAGAGCCTCTATGGCGGAGCGGTTTTTCAGGCGCTGCTCTTCCAGAATCCTGTCCGTGTTTTTTTTCATTTCACTACGAATAGAATGAAGCTTTGCCTGTGTATCTGCCTCCAGCTTTGCATCAAATGCATCGCGCTTATCCTGGATCTCACGTTCAATCGAGGGCTTTTGCGCCTCAGCGTGGGCTACAATCGCTTCTGCGGTTGACTCAATATCTGCTAACCGGTTCACAATAGAATTCATAGAATGCCTCCTTTTCATGCCCGTTTCTACCTATTATTATAGTGTAGACATCCGGGTATTATTGTCATAATTATCATACTCTTATTTTTGAAAAAATCTAGTACAAAGTTTACTTTTTTTTTTCTGGGTATTATACTACTCTTTGATGAATGTGAATAATACATAGATTATATAGAAGGAATATAATTATTATATGGATGTGAATTTTGAATATTATAAAGTATTTTATTATGTAGCAAAATATGAAAATATTACAAAAGCAGCGGGCGTATTAAAAAGCAATCAGCCCAATGTAACCCGGATTATTAAGCTTTTGGAGTCACAGTTAAACTGCCGGCTTTTTATCCGTGAGCCAAGAGGGCTTCAGCTAACCAAAGAAGGGGAAATGTTATATTCTCATGTTGAAATTGCCTGCCAGCATTTATTGAGTGCGGAAGCGGAGATTAATGACCGGGAGACAGAATGCAAAGGTACCGTCGAGATAGGGGCGACGGAGACGGGACTGCACTTATTCTTACTTCGGACTTTGCATGGCTTTAAAATAAAGTATCCGGAAATAAAAATAAAAATCCGCAACAATTCCACACCGGAAATATTAAAGGCGCTTCACAATGGTAAAATAGATTTTGCGGTTGTCACAACGCCATTTGCAGTATCCGAGAACCTGTGCTGCGAGACAATGCTGGAATTTAAGGAAATACTGGTGGGCGGAGAAGATTATGCCGATGTTGCGGAAAAAAAGCTGAAACTAAGCGAGCTGCATGAATATTCATTGATAGGGCTGGGCAGTGAGACAGGCACCTATAGGTTCTATAAGAATCTATTTGAAGAGCATCAGGTGGATTATGAACTGGATATGGAGGTTGCTACATCGGATTTGATTCTTCCGCTGATTCAGAATAATCTGGGAATCGGTTTTGTTGCGGAAGAATTGACGGCTCCGCTGCTGGAAGAAGGCAAATTGGTTCAGATAAGCCCGGACGTTGAGGTTCCTGCAAGAAAAATACAGATGGTCTGGGATAAGGGTCGGGGGAGAAGCCATGCGGCAGATATCCTGTGCAAATATTTGGAAAATAATATAAAAGGGAGGACGTAGAGTATGCGGCTCAGGAATATTCCGCGTGCGGAGAGTGTATTGAGTGAACATGATAAGGTGGTAAAGGATGAGAAGACGTACCGGGGAAATTGGGGACAGGTCTTCGGAAATTCGAATCCGATTCATATAGAGATTGGCATGGGAAAAGGGCAGTTCTTACTGAAACTTGCCGGACGGAACCCACAGATTAATTATATTGGGATTGAGCGTTATTCCAGCGTGCTTCTGCGAGCGGTCGAGAAATATGAGGAAGAAGCGGAGGAAGAGGGAGCGCTTCAAAATATCCGGTTTGTCTGCATGGATGCGGCTGAGATTGGAGAAGTGTTCTCACCGGGTGAGGTGGACAGGATTTATCTGAATTTTTCCGACCCATGGCCGAAGAAACGCCATGCAAAGAGAAGGCTTACTTCAAAGGAATTCTTTGCACGGTATGAGGGAGTGCTTGCAGAAGACGGCAGGGTAGAATTCAAGACGGATAACGGAGATCTGTTCCGGTTTTCACTGGAGCAGGTGGAAGAAGCTGGATGGAAATTAACTGCGTGTACCTGGGATCTGCATCATGACAAGGAGATGAATGCGGGAAATGTTATGACGGAATATGAAGAGAAGTTTTCTGCCCAGGGGAATCCCATTCATAAGCTGGTTGCAAGCCGGAAGGATTCTGCATAGTCTAATATAGAAGGGAATGCTGATATTTCCTGATGGATATAACAGGAGAGAGGTTGCAATATGATTCATCTGACAGCAAGTAACTTTGAGATAGAAGCAAGGGATTCGGATTTGCCTGTGGTTGTTATGTTCTATGCAGTATGGTGTGGAAAGTGTGCAATGATGAAGCCGGTTGTAGAGCAAATGGAGAAAAAATATGCCGGACGGATTAAATTCTGTGAGACAGAGATTGGAGAATCAGAAGATCTGGCGGGAAAGTACGGCGCAGATATTGTTCCCACCTTTGTTATGTTCAAGGGACGGGAAATCGAGAGCATTATGCAGGGGGTTCTGGAAAAAAATGTGTTTGAAGAGCGGGTGAGAGAACTGCTGTAGCGGTTCCAGGCTATGTGCGGCATCCGGGCAAAGAGTCTTAGTCGGAATTACGATTGAGACTCTTATTTTTTACATGAAAAGTATAGAAAAATTCTCCGGCAGATAGTATAGTATACTTAAGAACATATCAGAAAGGGGATTTGGTAATGTTAAAAGGTAAGATAGCGGTTATAACCGGAGGAACCAGAGGCATCGGATATGCGACGGTAAAGAAGTTCTTGGAGAATGGGGCAAAGGTAGTATTATTTGGTTCCCGGCAGGAGACGGTGGACAAGGCACTGACTTCTTTGAAGGAGGAGAATCCGGAGTGGGAAGTATCAGGGGCATGGCCGAATCTGGGGGATGCTGATGCGGTGGCACAGGAGATTGAGAAGGTAAAAGAAAAATACGGAAGAATTGATATTCTGATTAATAACGCAGGTATCTCTGACAGCACACCGATTGATAATTATACCTCAGAGCAGTTTGCCAAAATTATGCAGCTTAATGTAAATGCAATAATGAACGGTATTATTCCAACGGTGAAAATTATGAAAGAGCAGGGCGGCGGTGTTATCTTGAATACAAGCTCTATGGTAAGTATCTGCGGACAGACCAGTGGAATTGGGTATCCTACCAGCAAATCTGCCGTGAATGGGCTTACCTGGTCACTGGCTAGAGAACTGGGGCCAAGCAATATCCGTGTAAATGCAGTAGCTCCCGGAATTACCAGGACAGATATGGTTGCGGCCCTTCCGGAACAGATGATTCAGCCGCTGATTAACGCAATTCCGATCCGCCGTATTGGCGAGGCAGAAGATATTGCGAATGCATTTTTGTTCCTTGCAAGCGATATGGCAAGCTATGTGACAGGCGAGATATTATCGGTAGACGGTGCGATGAGAACGTAAAGAACGGTCACGTAACAGTGGGGAGAGAAAGAGAGGAGTGTGTGCTGTCCGGTACACATTCCTTTTTTACGGAGGGAATATGGTGAAAGAAGAAAAAGTTTACTGGCAATTGTTTAAAAATATTTTTATCATCAGTGCGTGTACTTTTGGGGGAGGATTCGTCATTGTTGGGATGATAAAAGAGAAATTTGCAGAAAAACTGCACTGGATATCAGAAGAGGAGATTTTAGATATGGCGGCAATCGCACAGTCGGCGCCGGGACCGTTGGGAGTTAATATGGCTGTCATTACGGGCTACCGCATCCGGAAGGTTCCGGGGGCTTTCGTCTGTGCGCTGGGAGCAGTACTTCCGCCACTTATCATCATTTCGGTCATCTCTGTATTTTATCAGCAATTCCGGGACAATCCGGTGATTGCCCTTGCGCTTCAGGTAATGCGGGCAGGGGTGGCAGCAGTCATTTTTCACGTAGTAATAGACATGGCGGCAGGCATTTTTAAGACAAAAAATATCCTTTGGATTGGAATGATGGCTGCTGCGTTTATAATAACTGTATTTTTTAAGGTAAATGCTGTGACGCTGATTTTCATCTGTGCTGTCATTGGGTTTGGACATAGCATGATTACAGAAAAAAGGAGTGGAAAGAAATGATATATCTTCAGCTTTTTTGGGCGTTTTTTCAAGTTGGGCTGTTCAGCTTTGGCGGAGGTTACGCTGCGGTTCCCCTGATACAGAGCCGGATTGTGGAAGCAAATGGCTGGATGGAGATGGAGCAGTTTGCGGATTTGATTACGATTGCGGAGATGACGCCCGGACCCATAGCAGTAAACTGTGCAACCTTCGTAGGGCAGCAGATGGCGGGACTTCCGGGAGCGGTGGTATGTACGCTGGGATGCGTGGCACCGTCGCTGCTCATTGTGCTTCTATTGTCATGGCTGTACATGCGGTTTCGCAACCTGCGTACGGTGCAGGGAACGCTTGCGGGACTCCGCCCCGCAGTTGTGGCGTTGATTGCGTCTGCAGGGCTGTCACTGCTTGTACTGGCAGTCTTTAGGTCCCCCCTTTCTGAGATTGTGGTATCTGATTTTCGGGTGGTGGAGGCGGTGATTTTTGTCGTGTGCCTTGTGCTGCTTCGTAAATATAAGCTGAATCCGGTTGTGGTTATCTTTGGATCGGGTATTGTGGGAACAATTGTCTATCTGATAATATAAGAGGGGTGTCTAAAGTTCTTTCCGAATCCTCTCAAGGCATTCTGTTACGATTTTTCTCGGAGCTGCCACATTAATCCGCTGAAATCCCGCTCCTGTTGTTCCGAAAATCTTTCCGCTGTCTAACCACAGTTTTGCATTCTGTATAATTCTTCTGTCAAGTTCATCTGCCTCAATTCCGGTTTTTCGGAAATCAAGCCATACGAGATAGGTTCCCTCGCCCTCTACAACATCCACACCCGGCAGATTTTCATGGACATATTGTTTCACATAGGTAATATTTTCCTTAACATAGCCAAGCATTTTCTCATACCATTCATCGCCGTGCTCATATGCGGCCCTGGCTGCTGTCAATCCCAATACGCTTAACTGGCTGATTCCGGCGGCATTTACTTCGTGCCGGAATCTCTGCCTAAGATTTTTATTTGGGATAAAAATATTGGAGATCAGCATACTCGCAAGATTAAAAGTTTTGCTTGGAGAGGTACAAATAACGGATATCTCCTCATATCCTTTCTTTGCAGCAGCAAACACGGTATGCTTTCCTTTAAACACAAAATCATTGTGGATTTCATCGCTAACTACGATTACTCCATGTTTCAGGCAGATATCTCCCATTCTGGTTAGCTCTTCCTTCGTAAATACTCTGCCTGATGGGTTATGCGGATTGCACAGAAGAAACAGTTTGATATGATTATCCACAATTTTTTTCTCAAAATCATCAAAATCAATGTGATATCGATAATCTTCTCCAAGGTATAAATCATTACTGACAACTACCCTTTTGTTATCTTCAATAACCTCAGAAAATGGGTAATATACAGGCTGCTGAATCAAAACACTATCCCCAATATCCGTGAAAGCTCTCACAGCCATTGCAAGTGCAAATACTACCCCAGGTGTTTTAATAAGCCAGTCTGGTTTAACATCCCAGTTATGATGTCTCTTTAACCATCCTGCCACTGCGTTAAAATACGCTTCCTTCACTTCGCTATAGCCAAAGATGCCATGTTTCGTTCTTTCTATAACTGCATCTTCTACATAGGAAGACGTCTTAAAATCCATATCTGCCACCCAAAGAGGAAGCACGTCTTCCGGCATACCTCTTTTTTCTGCAAAATCGTATTTTAAACAATCGGTTCCTTTTCGATTTATAATTTCATCAAAATTCAGATTTCTTTCCGACATATCATAGTTCCTTCTTTCTTAGGTATTCATTTTATTCCGGTAAGTGAAACACATAGGATAACTCTGCAAGCAAGTCCTCAATATCTTCAATACCGATTGATAATCTAAGAGTACAAGGGGTAATTCCATTTTGTATACGTACCTCGTCCGGTACGTCAGCATGTGTCTGAGTTGTCGGATAAGTAATCAAAGTCTCTACGCCTCCAAGACTTTCTGCAAATTTAATCATTCTGACACTTTCAATAATTTTCCATGCATGCTCTTTTGTATCTACATCAAATGTAATCATAGAGCCAAAACCCCTTGCCTGTCTTTTTATAATCTCATATCCGGGATGTTCAGGCAATCCCGGATAGTATACTTTTTTTACAATATGTTGTTCCTTTAACCAATTTGCAATTCTGATGGCATTTTCCTGCGATTTTTCCATACGGATCCCAAGTGTTTTCATACCTCTTAGTATTAGCCAACTGTCAAATGGAGAAAGTCCTGCGCCTGTAGTCTTTATTAAAAATCGCAGTTTTTCTTTTATTTCATCACTATTTGTGACAATAAAACCTGCAAGGGTATCATTATGTCCGCCTAAAAACTTTGTCCCGCTGTGGATTACTATATCCGCTCCAAGTTTTAAAGGATTCTGAAAATAAGGAGACAAGAATGTATTATCAACAATTAAAAGCAGGTTATGTTTTTTGGCGATTCTTGAAATAGCCGCTATATCTGATACATTCATCATGGGATTCGTCGGGGTTTCTATATATATTGCTTTTGTATTTCCCTTAATCGCACCTTCAATATCATCCTTAGAACAATTCAGATATGTAAATTCATAATGATTTTTTTTCGAAACATTATCAAAGAATCTTATACTTCCGCCATACAGATCTGCCTCGGCAATCATATGGTCGCCCGGTTCAAAAATCTCCATAAGCAATGTAATCGCTGCCATTCCTGTAGAAAGGGCAAATGCATCAATTCCTCCCTCAAGACTTGCAACAGTCTTTTCCAAATGCTCCCTTGTAGGATTCTGTAATCTGCTATAGTCATAGCCCGTGCTTTTTCCGGCACCGGGATGTGCATATGTGGCGGTCTGGTATATTGGGTAGCTAAGTGCTCCATAATGCTCTGTTTTTCCCTCTGTTTCCTCTAAATGCAGACATCGGGTGTTCAGGCCTCTCTCCATAATCATCAACTCCTTTTTACTGAATCTTTCCAAACCATGTTTTAATAATTCCATATGGCGTCTTTGGTGTAACAAGGCTTACCAATGCCGCAATTACAGTTGATAGAAGAGTAGCCATTATGCATGCATTAAATCCAAGTGATATTGGAAGAATGCCCTGATCTATCAATATATACAATAGAATGCCACTGATCACTCCTGAAATTGCGCCATACTCATTGGCTCTCTTCCAGAACAAACCAAGTAATACGGTGTGAAAAAATACAACTGTAAGTCCGCCTGTTGAATAGGTAATAAGCTTTGCCAATAACTCCGGAGGGTTACTTGCCAATAAGAAAATTACGATTGAAACAACAAAAATTGCTGCTATATTTAATTTTTTGATTGTTTCAGGCTTTGCTTCTTTATTAAAAATATTCTTATATATATCACTTACAATTGTTCCGGCAAGAGATACAACCATTCCACCCATTGATGACTGAACAGCTCCGCTTACACCTGCGAGAACAAGTCCTGCTGCCCATGCCGGCATAACCTTAACGGCAAGTGATGGAATTGCGAGATCTGCTGTTGCGAGAGTACCCTCCGCAAATGTGTACTTTGTGATAAAGCAAAGCCCATTTAATCCCAATAACCATATTGCTACTACTACCGTTCCAATCTTTATGGCTCTGTGAAGAGTTTTTGTATCCTTATATGTAAGTGCTGTCATTGTTACATGTGGAAGTGTAAATGTTGTAATTCCCCAAAGGATTGCATATGAAATGGTTGTCTGAAGTGCATTTTCCCCTGGTAAAAACCAATCCGGATTTGTTTCCATAAGCGACTGTATTGTTTCTGTATAAGATAATCCGGTACTATTTATACCCGCAATAAATAGAACAAGTACGGAAATAGTCATTACGGCGCCCTGGATAACCATAGCGCTTGCCACGCCCTTAATACCGCCTGTAAGTGCCGCAAGAATGACTAACGCTGTAAATATTGCAAGACCTATTCTATAATCCTGTCCTGTAAGTATCTGGAATATTCTTCCGCCACCTGTAATTGTAGAAACGGCAAACCCTCCAAGGAAGAATAAGGTGGCTATTCCACATATAAGTCCAAAAATCTTGCTATTATTATATCTGTTCATAAATAATTCTATAAAAGTTTTTGCATTTGTTCTTCTGGCTACAATACCAACTCTTTTGCCAAGTAATCCAAGAACCATGAGATTTGAACCTATAGAGAAGAAGCAGCATACCATCCACGTAGCGCCAAATGTATATGTGAATCCGGGAACCCCCATAAATACACCTGCGCCTGCAACTCCGGCTGAAACCATCATCGCGGTAATGATGATTCCGCCGCTTCTGCCTCCCGTATAGAACTTTGAAAGATAATCACCTTTTCCATTTTTAAGAGACTTTCTTGTAACAATACTATATATCAATAAAGTTGCTGTATAGATTGCAAATACTGAAATAATTATGATTCTTTGTTTTGAACTGATATCCATTTATTTTCCCCCACTTTTCTTCTTTTTCGGTTTTTTATATATTTCACCGGACGGTGTGATGTCCATATCTTTATATACATATGTAGAAAGAATGATTACTGCTGCTACAAATCCGATTATTATTAGTATTTCCATAAAAATCCAAAGTGGAAATCCTAATACAAGACTTTTATTTCCATTTAAAATCAATAGATTTGCTATCATCAGTGCTGCAAATGCTACATAAACACCAAGTGTTATCCAAAATTCTTTTGTTGTCTGTGTAAACCGTGGATCTGTTTCTATATCTTTGATATTATAATCTCTGCTTTTGTCATCTATAATATGTATTTCTTCTGTTTTGCCCATGTGATAATCCACTCCTTTTAACATACTTTTATTTATAAATGTTTGTTGATAAATATTTAAATGCATTATCTGCACATATTGCCACTATAGTTTTTCCTTTTGCTTCCGCTCTCTTAGCAATTACCGCTGCTGCATGAATTGCTGCCGCCGCCGACTGTCCGAGAAATATTCCATCCGACTTTACCAGTTCCCTGCCTGTTTCATAAGCATCATCTGCGTTTACTTCCATACATTCATCATAAGTAACTCCAAATTCTTTGAAATAAAGAATCTCCTTTTCTTTCGGAACATTATGAAAAGCCAAAACGCCGTCAATGGTATTCTTTTCAGGATCTTTTGGATCTTTCAGCGATTCTTTTGCAGGTTGTACACCGATTATCTTTAAGTTCTTGTTTTTCTCTTTAAGATACTTTCCGATTCCTACCATTGAACCTCCTGTACCTGCAAGAAGAACGAGATAATCAACCTTTCCGCCTGTTGCTTCCCATATTTCCGGCCCTGTTGTTCGATAGTGCGCTAATGGATTTTCCGGATTCCTTCCTTGATTTATGTAATAATATCCATGCGCATCTGCATATTTCTGAATAAGTGCATAGAATTTTTCAAATACAAGACCTTCCTTCTGTATTAGTTCAGGCACTCCCGGGATATCCTTGAATTCAAGAAAAATAGTACCATAAGCTTTGAGAATCTGCGTCCTTTCTGCAGATACACCAGGCTGTAATACTGCTGCAAATTTATATCCCAGTACGTTTGCATATGCTGCAAGCGCAATTCCGGTATTTCCACTTGTGAAATCTATGATTGTATCACCTGGTTTTATTTTCCCGGACTTTTCTGCTTCAAGAATCATGGCAAGTGCTGCCCTGTCTTTCACAGAACCGGAAGGATTAAAATATTCAAGTTTTGCTAAAACCTTTGCTTCAAGATGATTGGTTTTACTGTAATTTCCGATTTCAACTAATGGTGTATTACCCACTAATTCTGCAATTGATTTATATACTTTATTTTCACTCATTGCTGCTGCCTCCTATGAATCAAAGTGTGCATATTCAAATAACTGTGTAAGCTTTATATTTTTATCTAATGCATATAAGCTAAGCAGTGCCGATGCACATCCTGCTGAACCAACATATAATCCTGAGTAACTTACAACTTTATCAGGAATTGTTCTCGTCCATGCCCCATACCATTTTCTCTGGTCTGGTTCCTCATCACTTACGGAAGAATCTGAAATAAGAATTCTTGCTGTTCTTTTTGCGTAGCCCAAAAATTCTTTTTCACCTGTAAATTCATAAATATGAACAAAATGTTCAAGAATCCCGGCTGTTCCACAGCATTGGCATTGTGCATTCCAAAATCCCCATGAAAATCTTTCAGGAGCACCGGCCCTTATGGTTCCTCTTGAAATTCTTATTAACCAATCCTTATACTCCTCTTCACCAGTAATTTCGTAAAGAATTCTGAAAAGTAAGGTGTGTCCTGCAGGTCCATGACATGTACCCAGATAAAACTTATCATTTGTAGGACCTGTCACAGGATGATCCTGATATGGAATTAATACGGCATCTTCATCTCCAACTGCAATGCCTTGGAGATATTTAGCGCCTTCTTTTGCAAGCTCAAGATATTTTTCATTCTTTGTTGCCTTGTATACGATTGCAAACATCCAGGCTGTACCTGCTGTTCCATGAGAAAATCCCGGAAAGGTTGTTTCTTTTTCAAATCCTATAAGAGAAAGATCAAGAAGCTTCCAATACTTTCCGCCATTCTTTGCAGGAAGTGCATCCTTAGCAATATAATCAGCGGCTTTCGCTGCGGCATCAAGATATTTACTGTCGCCAAAGTGTTCATATACCTGCACTAAGAAGAATACAAATCCGCCATCTGCTACAATATCCTCTTCATTACTCCAGTGAAGACCTTCCTCTGTATATTTTCCTGCCTCAAGCAAATCATCTGCAGTCTTTAATACATAATTCTTATATTTTTCTTCTCCTGTTACCTGATAAAGATCATCCAGGAAAAGTGCCTGCCCCATTGGACCATTTGAATATCCGATTGCCCATCCCGGAACAGGAATAACTCCGCCAATATCAGAATGAAGTGTTTGCTCATACCATCCTGCGTCTGTTTCAATTGAAATAATATGATTTGCTGCTTCCCTTGCCTCATTCAGATATTGTTCCTCTTTTGTTGCCTGATACAATCTCAGGAAGAAAATACCGATTCCTGCTGAACCACTATATATATTCGTTGGCCCAAATAACATAATGTCCTTTCCAAAACCATTCTGGCCATCTGGAAAGTTTTTCCAAATTTTTCCGTGTTCTGTTTTAATTTCAAGTGTCTTAAGCCAATTAGCCGTTTCAATTGCACTATTCAGATAATCCTCATCTGTAAGGCTTTTAAAAATCTTTGGTATATATGTCATAATCAATCTCCTTCCCTCCTTTCCTACCACTTTAGTAGGTTTTGAGATAAATGAATAGTAGCACAAGTATATACTTTTGCATAATTCTAAAATCTTATTAAGATATATAGTTAAAAACTATAACCTATTAGCTGGATTATTTATTAAGTTAAAAAAGGTGCCCAAAGGCACAGTTGAAGATGGTTTATTATTAAATCGAGATATTTTTATTGATTTTTTCTTGATAATTGCATATAATATAGATGAGCAAGAATACTTGCTTGATTTAAGTGTGTTGCTACTTTGAGTGCAAACCTTTAATTTAAGTGCTTCACTACTTTGAATGTGAACCTTTAATTTAAGTGCTTCGCAGCTTAAAATGCGAATCGTTAATTTTCAGGGAGATAAGAAGCTTATCTCCCTGTTTTGTGATACTATGGAGGATAAAATATGGATTTTTATCGCATAAATGAGGACTACAATAGATATCTCCAAAATTATGAAAAAGAAAATAGAGGCGTTACCAAAGTACCTGATATTAGGTATACTGATCGGAACAAATTCGCTTTTGGTGCGGTTTTACAAGTTAATGGCATGAACTATTATGTATCGGTATCTTCTTTTGATAAAAAGCAGGAAGCTAATATTCTAATCCGTGTACCAGGAGATGAAAAAGAAATTAAAGGATCTTTGCGATTCAACTATATGATTCCTGTGCCAGAGGAATGTATTGAAAGGCTGATTATTAAAAATGTGCAGGATGAAAAATATCGGCTTTTATTGAACAAAGAATATCAGTTTTGTATGAATAATGCCGAGCGTATTCAGAAAAAAGCAAATAAAATATACGAAATGGTTACAACAAATCGAAAACAGAAATTAACTGACAACAGTTGTGCATTTAGTATTTTGGAGCAGGGATATCGAGAATACGTTGAAAATGTTTTAAGAAAAAAGCCTTGATAGCCTTGGTTGCGTCATTGGATTAGTACATAATTAGATTTCCAAAGAATCTTCTGAATCTATCCACATTTGCATGTTTCCATCAAGACCTATTCTAATACTTTTTCCCTGTATTTACTTAATTCTGAAATGTATTTTTCTCCTATCTCACTTAATACGGATAACTTTCTTGAAATATATCCTATAGTCATCTTTTCATCTGTTTTCAGCTTAACAGCACAATAATCTGTTCCATTCAAATCCTCGCAAATAATACCTGAACACAATGTATATCCATTAATGCCAACCATAAGATTTAGTAAAGTTGCCCTGTCGTTTGCCCGCACCATTCTTTTATAGTGATAGGTACTTAATACTTCTTCTGCAAAGTAGAAGGAATTATAGTCTCCTTGTGCAAAGGTAAGACAAGGATAATCATCCAGATCTTCCATTGTTATTTCTTTTCTGTCAGATAAAGGATTCTTCTTACTCATATAAGCATAGATACCACAATCAAATAGTGGGGTAAATGATAACCCGGCCTCATTAAAAATTTTCTCAAGAACCGCTTGGTTATAATCATTCAGGTATAAAATTCCTACCTCACTCTTCTGGTTTTTAACATTTTCTATCACGTCATATGTCTTTGTCTCATGAATTTCAAACTCATATTCATCCATCCCATATTGATTAATTACCTTTATAAATGCATTTACGGCAAATGTATAGTGCTGCATTGACACATGAAATGTTTTCTTTATATTATTTTTAGAGATGTATTTTGCATCCAGAATCTCATATTGTTCGATAACTGATTTTGCATATCCCAGAAATTCTGCACCTTTCACGGTAAGTGATATTCCACTTTTTTTACGAAGAAATATATCAAATCCAATTTCCTGTTCAAGGGATTTCAGTGCTGCTGTGAGACTTGGTTGTGAAATAAAAAGTTTTTTGGCGGCTTCATTTATTGAATTTTCCTTTGATAATTCGATTATGTATTTTAATTGGTTTAATGTCATGCTATGTCATTTCCTTTCTTCTCCATTATAACATGGAATAGAGTTTTTCGGTTGACAAAATAATTTTTGTTTTGTACAATCGAGTTAGTTTTATCTAATTGGTTGCGTGTGGTTCACAGACAACAGACAGTGAGTGGCCGGCAGATGGGTAAAATAGCCGAAAGGGTTGTGCGATATGAGATTTGACGAGAAGACAAAGGAATTCAGAGGAACAATCGGCCAGAACATCCCTTGCTCCAGAGAAGAAATGGAGGAAGATCTGCTGGAGACGCTCTACCAGTGGTGGAGGGATGCGAGAGAGCTGGAACCTCGGGAAATTGCCCGGGAACTTGCTGTCAGCAGACGCGAGTTGAGGACTTTGACAAAGCGAATGGTGCAGCATGGATATCTGGAGGAGACGGAGAGGGAGGAGCCGCTCCGTCTGACGGAGTTTGGCAGGATACAGGGTGCGGAGTGTATTGCCAGGCATCAGTGCCTGACTCAGTTCCTGCAGATGGTTGCAGATATGGACGAAAGAGAGGCACAGGAAGACGCCTGTCGGATTGAGCACCTCATCAGTAAAAAGGGAATCGGCGGGATCAGCAATTTCCTGAAATATGGGGATACCTTTGAGCGTACGATTCACTACATGGATCCCCGGGCGCTGTATGAGCCGGGAAATTACGAGGTAAGCATGGGGATTTACTATATGGAAAGGAGGCGTCCGGCTATTCTTTCCAGAGAATATTATGATTTTATGCCGGAGGCAGTTTTGGAGGTAAAGAAAGAAGGGTGCTGCTTTTACCTGAGACCGAAGAGTGAAATGTATTCTGCAGAAATTACTCTTTGGTATAAAACCAGAGTAGAATGGAAGACGGCGGAGCGTACAAAAGAGGGATTCAGGATTTCTGCTGCCTGTTTTGATTATACGACCAGTCCGGCGATTCCGGTAATGAAAGGACTCGGAATCCTTGCATTTACAGAGGATGGAAGGATTCCGGAGGACATAGACTGTAGAGAATTTAATGTTAGAATATGATAGGATGAAGAGGGACAGTGAGATGAAGAAAAGCAGCGAAAAGGAAAAAAGACGCCCTACACTTCTTCAGCTTCAATATTTGATTGAATGGGAAAAGCTGGGAGGAAACTGGGGAGATAAGGCGGCGGTAGCGGAAATCTGCGGCGTGAAGCACAATGCGGTAAATTATTTTTTTAAACAGTGTCAGGAATGGGGATATATGACGGAGGATTCCCGGCTGACAGAGTCCGGGAAAGCGTGGCTTAACGGATACCGCGATCTGATAGAAGGCCTTGAGGAATATCTGTTGGAGGTTGGCATACCGGAGTACGAACTTCGGGAAAATATTGCTTCACTGATTGAAAATACGGATTCCTATACATTGTCGGCAATGGTGCGGGGATATCAGGAAAAACAAAAAGAATTTTCCGTGAAACAGTCGGAAGAAAACTCCTGGAGTTATCTGAATGAAATTATGCAGTACGGCGAGTGCGACGTCCAGTTTTCACTGCATCGGATTGACGGCGCAGAGGGCAGGCATACAACACTGTCCATGGCAAATCGGGGATTTGAAAAACCGGGGAAGCTTTTGCAGGAGGAAGGGAAAAGCTTTCTCGAACTGCGGCTTCGGAATATGAAAGCAAATTCCCGTATCAGCGGAAGAGCTATGAAAGGGCATCTGTCCTCCTTGCGGTATATTTACCATGGAAATCTCAAAGAGGTAGAGATTCAGGAAGGGAAGATCCGCATTCCTCTTGAAATCTGCCGCTTCCATCGAGAAAAAAACGGGCGGATCGAGGGAATGCTTGCAGTTACGGTTACCTGCAGTGTGGGAATGAGCCACATGCCGGAAAGTACGGCAATGCTTTATTTTACATTATAAAAATTAAAGTTATTCTTATGGGCTGAGAATCTAAAAAACAGGTTCCCAGTCCTGTTTTTTAGAAAAATCAAGTTGACTATTTTTCTCGATAAACCAGTTTGGTTTTCTTGGCATTCTCTGGAAATCCTTTGAAAATACGCGGTTTTATTGATTTTGCATAAATGACAATATGATTGTCATTTGAAAAAATAAAATTGACAATAAATATGGCAGATAGTATAAATTGATTATGAGTTAGTTGCGTAAAACTTTTGTTCTATAAAATTACAAAGATTAGATAAAAGAAATTAAAGTTTTGCAAAACTACCGCAAAAATAAGGTCATAGGATCAGAAGGAGAGTGGAGGAATATCAATGGGACGTATTATGAAAAAAGCGAAGTGTTTTCTGACATTACTGCTTGTAATCTGTATGTGTGCCGGAAGTTTTCAGGGCGTATTTGCCGCGGATCCGGCAAAATACAAGATTACAGTAAGTAAAGTGGAAAATGGAACAATTACCGCAGACAAGACGGATGCGGCAGAAGGTGAGCAGGTATCCTTAGAACTTGTGCCGGAGGACGGATACCGGTTGTATGCGTGGACTGTGACAGACGGAGATGAAAAAGAAGTGCCTGTAGAGGACGATGCATTTATCATGCCGTCGTCAGACGTGACAGTCAGCGCGCAGATCTATACCGAAGATATTGTAGACTTGATGAATCTGCTGGATATGATAGATGCAATGGATCCGGCACAGTATACAGAGGAAAGCTGGAGTGCATTGGAAGAGGCAAGGCGGTCGATTATAGAACCGACAGAAACAGGTCCATATGCTTCTATGGTGGCGTCGGGACTTCGGGATTTGATTGGCGAACTGATTCCGGCGGCATATCGGGTTATGGTAAATGAAGTGGAGAATGGAACGATCCGCGCAAATCAGGAAACTGCGGCAGTAGGAGATATCGTGTCCTTGAGCGCAGAGCTGACAGAAGGATATGCATTGTATGCGTGGACTGTGACAGACGGGGAAGGAAACAAAGTGTCAGTTGATGACAATACATTTACCATGCCAGCGTCAGATGTGACGGTCAGCGCACAGATCTATACTGAAGATATTGTAGAACTGATGAATCTGCTGGATGAGATAGACGCAATGGATGCTTCGCTGTATTCAGAAGCAAGCTGGAATGCGCTGATTTCGGAGAGAGAGCAGATCTATGATGCGACGCAGCTGGGGAAATATGCGTCGATGATGACGACAAGATTGCAGTCCCTGGTAGATGCGCTGGTTCCGGCGGAATATAAAGTCAACATAAATAAGACGGATAATGGAATCATCCGTGCAGATAAGACCACTGCGGCAGTAGGGGATAAGATTTCCTTAAGTGCAGAACCGGAAGAAGGATATGCATTGTATGCGTGGACTGTGACAGACGGAGACGGAAACGAAGTACCGATTGATGACCATGCATTTATCATGCCCGCGTCAGATGTGACGGTCAGTGCGCAGATCTATACCGAAGATATTGTAGAACTGATGAATCTGCTGGATAACATAGACGCGATGGATTCGTCTCTGTATACGGAAGCGAGCTGGAATGAGTTGATATCCGAGAGGGAACAGATTGTTGATGCAACGCAACTGGGAAAATATGCGTCGATGATGACATCAAGATTACAGTCCCTGGTAGACGGGCTGGTTCCGGTAGAAGGAGGAGACGATCCAGATTCGGATTTTGCGTTGGAAGACGGCTATTATATCTTGCCGTTTCAGACCTACAATAACGAAGAGAAAACGCTTACCGGCAGTTTTTGTTCGGGTAATTTTCTCGGAAGGGACCCAAGGGGCGGCAACAGAGCGCTGCTTCATGTCCAGGATGGAAAGTATGAAATTACAATGAGGATTCATTTTGCTGATCGGTTGTTAGGCTTCGGAGTGCTGAAGGAGGAATACTACGAGGGCACGAAGATGTTTGACAAGAATTATACATGGGCGAAGCATACGGGAATGAAAGACTGGATCGATCAGGAGGCGGCAGAAGAGCGAGGCGAATTGGAAGAGGAAGATAAATACTGGAAAGAGGTTTCCAAAACTCTGGTGGATGATCGCAACACGTATGACGTGACGTTTACGGTAGAGGATCTGTCCGCAGATTATCTGTTCTGGTATGGGTATTCTATTATAAATGCATACGCTCAATTAGAGTTTCTGGATTTTAACGAATGGGCGGCTCAAAAGATTGATCTGGCGGATTATAAGGAAGCAAAAGAGATATCCTGGTCACTTTTGGGGCGGACAGACAGGATGGATACAGACGACTATATCCCGGAAACACTTCCATGGAATGTGGAGGGAGATACAGCTCAGGCGGTTGTGTCGTTTGACGGGCTGCCGGACGGAAGATATACCATAGGGTACAGAGAAAATGACGAAGATGAGATTGTGGAGATTCAGAATAACAGTTTTTGCGTGAACTTTGACCTGAGCAGTCTGAAAGATGTTGTTTTTGGAAGGATGTTTTATCTGAAGGAGACAAATCACGAGGAAGATACTTCTCACGGGTATTGTTTCGTCTTATATCCCAAGGCAGCAGATATTGAAGGAATTGAACTGGTGGAAACGACAACGGGAAGTAAGATTGTAACGACGACAGAGACGGTTCCGAAAACTGCGAAATTAAGCGTGAGTGAGATTGTTGATGATCCGTCTACAGTAGAAGATCCGTATTCGGTGATCCACAATAATCTGGGAACTTCTTATAAGAATATCTATATGTACAAATGGAGCGTACAGTATCCGGATGGCTCAGAGAGCCTGAATATGTCCAAGCCGGTTCAGATGAAGTTCAAGATACCGGAATCATGGAACGAGAAGAAAGTGCAGTTATTTGGATATTTTCCGGGTTATGGATACGATCCGGTAGTGGATGGAACCTTAGAAACAGAAGAGGATGGCAGCCATTATTTTGTGATAGAGACACAGAACTTAGGGTGGTATGCGCTGTATGAGATAAAAGATATCAGCACAACAGGAGAAAATCTGGAAGATGGTACCTACTCGGTTCCGATTTCTGTATATCACTGGTCTATTGAAGGACAGTTGTCTATGGCAAGCCGGTGTCTGGGAGATGACGCGACCTTAGTTGTAAAAGACGGCGTAAAGACAATCTATCTGAATTTTACGGAGGTGGAACAACTGGAGCTCACCTCATATATGACGAAGATGTGGCTTTATGACTCGGATGAGACGAAGCCGAACGGAACGCTTAGTGGAAATATTATTCCGGTTGTATTTACTTCATATTACAGGAACAGCGACGATAGTTATCTGACAGACGATTTCAATAAAGATACTTTGAATTATTATCCGAAAACCGGATACATAGATCTGCCAAGTGACGCGGCACAGTGGCCGGCAAGATTCAAAGTTCCGATTATGGATGCTATTGGCGGAGGCAATTTTGAACAGGATGCATGGCTGACGATAGACTGGGCGGGAGCGACAAAAATCTCTGATACTACGCCGGATGTTCCGATACGGGATGCGCTCTCTGAGATGATCCAGATCGCAGAGACAGCAATTCAGGAGGATTATACGGCGGATTCCTGGGCAGAAGTAGAAAGCGCCTATGATGATGCAGTGGAAGTATATCAGGATGAAAAGGCCAAGCCGGACAGCATGACGAAGGCTTACCAGACGCTCAGAACGGCGGTAGATAATCTGGAGACTCCAGATACGCTGGTGTTAGATGCCGGAATCTATACGGCAAACGGTACAGTGGCAGACACGGACGTTGTAACAGGGACGAGAGTTCTTGTAAAAGAAGATGGCGGCGCGGACATTTATCTCAATGTACAGAATATAAAGGATTTTGCTTATTATGACCTTGAGAAGAAAGCGTATGTCGCGGCGGAACTGGAGATGGAAGAAGAGGATGGAAGTGAGGTCGTTACAAGGGCGGTACTTTCGATTCCAGCTATGTCAGATTCTGTTTCTGTAAAATATACAGATGCAGAGGGAAAAGAACAGTCCGGTCTGCTGACGCTTGCCGGATTCGAGAAGCAGACGGTGGATAAGACGGAACTGGAAGAGGCTGTTGCATCTGCTCAGGAAAAGCTAAAAGAAGCGGCAGAGAAGCCAGAACAATATAACAAGGCGGCAGTCGAAGCGCTTCAGAAAGCAGTGGCAGAGGCGGTGAAGGTTGTAAATGACCCTGTAGCATTGCAGACGGAAGCGGACACGCAGACAGACGTGCTGAACGCGGCAATCAGTAATCTGGTGATAGACATCAGCCTGAAAGCGCTTCAGACAGCAATTGCATCTGCGGAGCAGAAAGAGGAAAGCCTGTATACACCGAAGAGCTGGAGTACTCTTGCGGAGGAAGTGACAACGGCAAAAACTCTGCTTGAGAAAGAAGATGTGACCTCACAGGAAGTGGACGAACAGCTTCTGAAACTGAATGCAGCGATGGAAGGACTTGTAGAGAAAGCAGATAAGGGTGTGCTTCAGGAAGCGTATGATGAGGCGGTTAAGATAACGAATGATGCAAATTATCCGGGTTGGGATAACCTTCAGGCGGTAATCGCGGCAGCAGGCGGCGTGCTGGCTGATGAAAATGCTTCACAGAAGGATGCGGATGACGCGGCAAACGCACTGAATGCGGCAATCAGTAATCTGAACGGTTCCGTAGATAAGAGTGTATTAAACAGTCTTATTGAAGAAGCGAAGGCACTGGATACAGCCGGATATACGGAGGCAAGTATCGCTTCCTTTGAGGCGGCGATTGCATCCGCGCAGTCTGTGCTGACTGATGCAGGGGCATCCCAGAGTGATGTGGATAAACAGATCCTTCTCCTGCAGAAAGCGGCGGAGGCGCTGATCCAGAAGGCACAGGATAACGTGGTTTATGACGGGATTTACACCATCGACGGTCGTATCTGGCACGCATCTTCAGATCAGGCTTCTATGGGAAATGCAGCACTGAAAAAGCCAATGCAGGTTGTTGTGAAGACGGATGAAGAGACGGGAGAGACAAAAGCAACACTGCGTATGGAATTTGGTCCGCTGACGACAAGTCTCGGAGCGACGGATTTCACCGGATATCTGGCAGAACTCTATTACTTCCCTGGCTGGGAAGGCGGAGAGAGCGGTTACCAGATGCCGTCGGGAGAGACGCCAGTTGCGGCAAATATAGAGTCTTACTATGAAGACACCTACGATGTATATAATCACCCGGAAACCGGAACGGATGCGAATGTCAAAGGAAAGCTTTATCCGCATATTATGAACATTCCGGTAGAACTGGGCGACAATGAGATCTGGGTACAGGTGTATGTTCCGGTTATGGAGGCGATCAATCAGGGAAGCGGACGCCAGTATGCGAAATTGCAGCTTGACTGGGACAGCCGGGAACAGATTTCCGGCATTGAGACGGATAAAGAAGTGCTTGAGAAACTGATCGGGCAGGCGAAGGAATTGACCCAGGGCAATGCTTCGGATGCAGTCTATGACGCGCTCTTAAAGAGTATCGCCGCTGCGCAGGATGTTGTTGATAATATGAATGTAGATCAGAAAGCAGTGGACAATACGTTGGCGGCGCTTCAGGCAGCAGTAGATGCGATGACGAAGGAGCAGGTAAAAACGGATAAAAATGCTCTGAAAGAAGCGATTGAGGAAGCAGACAGCTACCTGAATGCAACAAATGTAACTTACACAGAGATTTCCAGAAATACCTTACAGCAGGCAAGAGAAACGGCACAGCGTGTATATGATGACGATACGGCAACACAGACGCAGATTAACCGTTGTGTTACGAACATTGAGTCGGCGATCCGTAATCTTGTGAGAATTGGAGCTGATAAGACGGAGCTTGAGCAGGCGCTTGCCAATGCCCGGACATATCTTGAGGATACCGGGAATTATACGGCGGCTTCCCTGGAGGCGTTAAAGTCTGCATATGATAAGGCTTTTGCGGTGTATGAGGATGAGGCTGCATCACAGGAGGATACCGATGCGCAGACAAGGATCCTGAATTATCTTACGGAAAATCTTGTGCAGGTAGAGGCTTCCCAGGTGCGCAAAGACGGCTTACACGATCTGTTGATTACGGCGGCAAATATGTCCGGGCGTGAGAGTATTTACACAGCAGAATCGATTCAGGCGTTGAAGTGGGCAATCTTTACTGCGGAGGCAGTATATGATAATGAAAACGCAACACAGGAACAGGTGGATGAGCAGGCTTCTAAGCTGGTAGAGGCAATGCTGAATCTGGAGCAGAAGACGACCGGAAATGGCACCAATGGAGGAAATGGAAGCAATAATGGAGGAAACGGTGATGGAAATAATAACGGAGGCGGAAGCACAGGGCTTGACATCCGCAATCTGGAAGACGGCGTATATTCTGTTACCGGTTCTATGGTGAAGATTGACAAGGTGACAGCGTCTATGTCAAACGAGGCGATTAATCATACCATGAAGCTGACTGTTAAGGACGGAAAATATTATATTACAATGGACTTTAAGGGGCTGACGGTAGGACAACAGCTTGGCTATCTGAGTCAGTTGAAATATTTTACCACCGGATATACGCTGGATGGCTATGGAAATCCTGTTGGTTCACTTGCGGATGTGACCGTAGATTCTTATCAGAAGAATACAGACGGTACGCTGGTAAGCGACAGCTTCGGCACCAATTACCCGGACGTTGTGACCTTTGAGTTGATCCCGGAGGCTCTGGAAGACGGATACGTACCGCTCCAGGTATTCGTGCCGATTATGGACAGTATTTCTGAGGGAACGGGAACCCAGCCGGTATTCTTAAAACTTGACTGGAGTACATTGAAGTCCGCAACAGAGGACGATCCGTCATTTATAGAGCCGGATCCGGATCCGACGCCAACTCCATCCGGTGGAAATGGTCTTAGCGGCGGAAGCTCTCTTAGCGGCGGCTCCAGTCTTGGAGGCGGAAGCTCTCTTGGAAATGGAAGTTCGCTTGGAAGTGGAAGCGGCTCTTCCTTAAAGAGCGGCGGTTCTCTTTCTTCTGCATCCAGTGTGAAGACCGGAGATACCAGTCCGATGTTCGGATGGGCAGCACTCCTTGTATGCAGTATGTTTGTATTGGGAGCGGTCATTTTGGAGAGAAAAAGACTCGTAAAGTAAATATCAGGAAGGAATAGGAAGAACATGAAGACAGCAAAGAGGAAACAGAAAGCCCTGGCTGGAGTTCTGGCATTCGCGCTTGCCCTCATTCTGGGGGCAGGCGTTCCTGCTTTTCCAGTCTATGCGGCGTCCGGCAATGTTTACACTTGCAGTGTGACGCCATGTTATCGACATCCGGTAACGGGAGAGATCGAGGATTCCGGCGGAGAGTCCAGCTATGCCACCGGGCAGGGAATGGTGGAAGGATGCATTTACACAACGGGAATTATGGAAGTAACGGACAGTGGAGAATTCTATCTGACGATTCGTATGAGTCTGATTGATTATACCTCGAACCAGAGTTTCTGGGTACAGAATGTGGGAGATTCCGGCTGGTCATCCCCGGCGATGGGTGTGACGGGAAACGGGACAGACGGAAATGGCACGACAGCGGATGTGTGTCTGCAGGTGCCCAGTGAGAATTGTGTCGTCCGGGTGTCTATGTATGTAAGCCCGATGGGGCGGGATGTGGTGTTTTATCTGTATCCGAGCAATTACAGTGCGGGAAATAATACGGATATGAATGCGACGATGGTGACGGCATCATCCGGCAGCAGCACAGCGTCGTCCGGCGGCTCTTCGCTGCAGGCGTCTGAAAGTGCAGGTGCCGCCAGCGGCGGATCAGGGGCCGGCAGTTCCGGTTCGCTCTCTTCTGGAAGTTCGCTAAGCTCCGGCAGTTCTTCGCTGGGAAACGGAAGCACAGATACGAAAGAAGAAAATGCAGAAGAAGAAAATACAGAAAGCGGAGATGTACAGGCGCCGGAATTAAAGAGCAGTATTACGGAGCCGGCGGATTCGGATACAACGCTTAGTGCAGAGGATTCTACGTTAAACGGTGCGCAGGGCTTAAGCCTTTCCACAGCGCAAAAAGCCGGAGAAGAAGCGGATGGCGGAGAGATAAAAGAAGCGTCGGCGGGTCTGTCTATGGGCGAGCGGATTTTCTCACAGGTGATTTCTATTTTAATTGCAGGATTGATTCTAATGGCCGTGGGGGCTGGTATCGTATATTATTTCCGTAAAAACTGGCGCAGATGGGGTGGAGGTGAAGACGATGATGAATATTAGAAGCAGAATCGTCAAGAGACTTTGCTTTACATCGATTCTGTGTCTGGTGAGCGCTTCTCTCTGGGGATGTGTCGACCAAAGCCAGGGAAAGAGCGAGGAGTCTGCCACGGAGACGTCTGCAGAAATTTCTGAGGATACGGACGAAGTAGAGACGCTGCTTGCCATCGACGACCCGGAGGAGAAAGCGGCTGTGGAAGCCGCGAAGAAGAAGGTATCTTCAATGGAGGAAGAACCGCGTATCATTGCAACGTCTCCTGCTACGGCGGATATTTGCGATAAGCTGGACCTGGAACTTGTGGGAATCTGCTCCAGCACGATCTCGACGCTGCCGGATCGCTATGATGAGGTGGAGACGGTGGGAACGGCAATGAGCCCGGATATGGAGATCGTGGCGTCTCTGGATCCGGACTGGATCTTAAGCCCGTCTTCTTTACAGGGCGACCTTCAGCCCAAGTACGAGGCAATCGATACCGATTGGGCGTTCCTGAATCTGAGGAGTGTGCCGGGAATGTACCGATCCATCCAGGAGCTGGGGGAAATCTTCGGGCGTGAAGAACAGGCGCAGGATCTGGTGGATGAATTTACGGAATTTTACAAGGAATATAAGGAGAAGAATGAAGGGAAGGTGTCCCCGAAGGTTCTGGTGCTGATGGGGCTTCCCGGTTCCTATATTATTGCGACGGAAAATTCTTATGTTGGGAGTCTTGTGGAACTGGCGGGCGGCGAGAATGTCTACGCCGGAACAGATCAGGAATTCCTGACTGTCAATACGGAGGACATGAAGACGAAGGAGCCGGACATTATCCTGTGTGCTTCCCATGCGCTTCCGGATCAGGTGATGGAGATGTTCAAAGAGGATTTTGAAACAAATGACATCTGGCAGCATTTTGACGCGGTACAGAATGATCAGGTCTATTACCTGAGTTACGAACTGTTTGGCATGAGCGCGACCTTCCGCTACCCGGAGGCGCTGGAAGAACTGCAGCCGATTCTCTACCCGGAGAGTGAAGAAGACGAGGAAAAGGCGAAGGAGAGCAGTGAGAAAGCACAGGGAGGCGGGAACTGATGAGTACGAAAAAGAAGACGGTGCGGGCGGCGCTTTCCTTCCTTATTATAGGGATTCTTCTTGTGGCGCTTTTCGTTGCGGCAGTGAATATTGGAAGCCTGAAAGTGAGCTTCCCGGAGCTGCTTCGGGGATTATTTGTGGAGTACAATGAGGATGTGGCAACCATCTATGACCTGCGTTTCCCACGTATCGTGATTTCCATTCTGGCAGGGGCGGCGGTGGCCGTATCCGGTGTTTTGTTTCAGGCGGTGCTTAAGAATCCATTGGCAGACCCGGGGATTATTGGCATCTCCAGCGGAGCCAGCTTTGCGGCGGTGCTGGTTACAGCATTTGCCCCGTCGCTTTACTTTTTTACGCCGCTCTTTGCATTTGGCGGCGGCGTATTGGCATTTTTCTTAGTGTATACGCTGTCGTGGAAGGGAGGCTTAAGCCCTCTTCGGATCATCCTTGTGGGTGTTGCGGTGCAGGCGATGTTCTCGGGACTCTCAAGCGCCCTTAATGCTATGAACGGCGGAAATATGTCGGGAGTGGCGTCTATCGTCAACGGCAATATTACCATGAAGACATGGGACGATGTCTATACGCTGCTTCCCTATGTGGTGGTTGGGCTTGTGCTGGCGCTTATATTTGTCAGAACCTGCAACCTTCTGGCGCTGGAGGATAAGACGGCCCGGAGTCTGGGCGTCAATGTAAATACCATGCGGATTGTAATTTCGCTGATTGCGGTGCTGCTTGCCAGTATATCTACCGCAGTGGTAGGAACGGTCAGTTTTCTGGGATTGATCGTGCCGCATATCGGAAGGCTTCTTGTGGGAAGCGACCATAAGAAGCTGGTGCCGTTTTCTATGCTGCTTGGCGCCTTTACCTTTTTGCTGGCAGATACTATCGGAAGGACGATTGCGTCTCCTTACGAGGTGTCGGCGTCCATTATTATGAGTGTGGTCGGAGGCCCGTTCTTTATCATTCTGCTGAGGAGGTCGAAGAAGTATGCAAACTAAAGACACACAGAAACCGGCGATGGAAGTCCGGGACTTATCCTTTGCTTATGGGAAGAACAGCGTGCTTCGGGGCGTGTCCGTTAAGATTGAGGAAGGTAAGATTACAACGATTATGGGTGCAAATGGCTGCGGTAAGTCTACGCTGTTTTCCCTGATGACGAAGAATCTTTACCCGAAAAAGGGAAATATTTTCCTGAGAGGCAAAAATATACAAAATTTGAATTTGAAGGAATTTGCCCGCCAGGTGTCGATTGTGCAGCAGTACAATACGGCAAGTGACGATATTACGGTGGAACGACTGGTATCCTTTGGGCGCACGCCTCATCGGAAAATGATGCAGAGCCGAACGGAGGAGGATGAGCGGCTGACAGAGTGGGCGATGGAGGTTACGGGAATCCTCGCTTACCGGGACAGGGAAGTGGCAAGGCTATCCGGCGGCCAGAGGCAGAGGGTGTGGATTGCTATGGCTCTGGCACAGAATACGAAAATACTGTTTCTTGATGAGCCGACGACGTATCTGGATATTCGCTATCAGATTGAGATTCTGGAGCTGGTGAAGAAATTGAACCGTGAATACGGCATTACGATTGTCATGGTACTGCATGACATCAATCAGGCAATTGCATTTTCTGACCGGGTGGTAGGACTGAAGGACGGTCATGTGACGGTGGACGGCGTTCCGGAGGAGGTCATCAACCCGGACAGCATTCAGGAGCTTTATGGCATCCGGCTGGAAGTAACGAAGGTGGAAGGACAGATCTTCGTGTTGACTGTTTAAAAATAGAAAGAGGTAAGGAATAATGAATACAAATCCATTTAAGATTTTTTGGGTCCTGCTGGTTTTTTTCTGTCTGGGGCTGGGAACGGTGGGGATCGTGCTTCCGGTCCTGCCGACGGTGCCGCTTTATATGGCGACTGTATTTTGCTTTGCGAAAAGCTCGAAGCGGCTTCATGATTGGTTTCTCAGTACAAATCTGTATAAGAAGCATCTGGACAGCTTTGTAAAGAACCGTTCTATGACGATGGCAACGAAGCTCAAGATTGTCGGCATGGTGACAGTAGTTATGGCGGTTGCATTTCTCTGTATGAAAAATGTGCCGATTGGGAGAGTGTGTATCACCATTGTGTGGGTGTGCCATCTGCTGTACTTCTTCTTCCGGGTGAAAACGATCCGGCGGTCAGAGGCAGCGGTGGAATAAAAAGAGAGGAAAGAGACGGATCATGATAAAAACAAGATTGGTAAAATTATTGTCTCATGCAAAAAAATATATCGTGCTGCAGGTCGCGTGGAAGTGGATGTCTCTGCTCTGCCAGGTGGTGATGATCTATGCGGCAGCGATGCTTCTTGAGGGGGCGCTGTTCGGGAAACTTACGGGGAACAGAATGGCGTCTTACGGCGCGCTGGTTCTTGCGGCAATCCTGCTTCGATTCTTCTGCGATCGGCAGGCTTCTTATGCCTCCCACGAAGCGAGCGTAGATGTGAAGCGGATCCTGCGGGAGAAGATTTACGGGAAACTATTAAGGCTTGGCGCTTCCTACCGGGAAAATGCCGCTACCTCTGAGGTAGTACAGATGGCGGCGGAAGGCGTCGAGCAGTTGGAGACGTATTTCGGAAGATATCTGGCACAGTTATTTTACAGTCTGCTGGCTCCGGTGACCCTCTTTGTCATCCTTGCTTTTGTGGATCTGAAGGCGAGCCTGGTGCTTCTTGTCTGTGTGCCGCTGATTCCCATATCCATTGTGGCAGTGCAGAAATTTGCCAAAAAGCTTTTGAATAAGTACTGGGGCATCTATACGGAGCTTGGGGATTCTTTCCTGGAAAATCTGCAGGGTCTGACAACGCTAAAAATCTATCAATCAGACGAAGGAAAGGCGGAGGAAATGGACGAGGAGTCTCAGCGTTTTCGCCGGATTACTATGAAGGTGTTGACGATGCAGCTTAATTCTACCAGTGTGATGGATATTATTGCTTACGGCGGTGCGGCGGTGGGGATGATTGTGACGCTCTCGGAATTTGCGAAGGGAAGTGTAAGCTTCGGAGGTGCACTTATGATTATCCTGCTGGCGTCAGAGTTCTTTATTCCTCTGCGGCTTCTGGGCTCGTTTTTCCACATTGCTATGAACGGGATGGCAGCCAGCGATAAGATTTTCGCACTTTTAGATCTGCCGGAGCCGGAGAGGGATGGCAGGGAGCTTGAAGAGAAGGCAGTCTGTATCAAGCTGGAAAATGTAAGTTTTGCTTACGAGAAAGGACGGGATATTCTGGATGGCGTGTCTATGGAATTTGAGGCGGGGAGTTTTACTTCCCTTGTGGGAACCTCCGGTTGTGGGAAGAGCACAATCGCAGGGCTTCTGATGGGGAGAAATAAAGGCTACCGGGGCAGCATTACCATTCAGGGAATGGAGCTTAAGGATGTGTCGGAAAAGAGTCTGATGGAGCACATTACATTGGTGTCCCATAACAGTTATTTATTTAAGGGGACAGTTCGGGAGAATCTAAAGATGGGTAAAGCGGACGCGTCGGAAGAGGAGATGCGGGCAGCTCTTGACAAGGTGAATCTGCTGGGATTTGTGGAGGAGCAGCAGGGGCTTGATACCATGCTTCTGGAAATGGGGAGCAATCTCTCCGGCGGCCAGCGGCAGCGTTTGGCGCTGGCGAGGGCTTTGCTCCACGATACGCCGGTCTATATCTTTGATGAGGCAACGTCTAATATTGATATGGAAAGCGAAGAGATGATTATGGATGTGATCCGAGAGCTGGCGAAGTCTAAGACCATCCTTCTGATTTCCCACAGATTGGCAAATGTAGTGGAGTCGGATCGGATTTATCTGTTAAAAGATGGGCGCGTAGAGCAGTCCGGCACTCATGCGGAGCTGATGCGTTCCGGCGGGGCGTACGCACAGTTGTATCGATATCAGCAGGAACTGGAGGCTTACGGAAAGGAGGCGGCTGAGTAATGGAAGAGAAGAAACGCAGAAAAGGAATTGTTATTATGGGACAGCTTGTCGGCCTGGTGAAGCCGCTGCTTCCGTTGATGTGCCTGGCTGTCCTTCTTGGGGTTCTGGGGTATCTGTGCGCAATTTTCCTTACAATTCTCGCGGGCTATGGATTGCTGCATGGACTCTTCACATTGATAGGGTTGAGCACGGACGCGGCGAATGTGGGATTTTTTCTGTCCCGGTCTCCGGGCAGTATGGCGGCGCTTTTGGTTGTGCTGGCGGTTCTGCGGGGCGTGCTTCATTACGGGGAGCAGTACTGTAATCACTTTATCGCGTTTAAATTGCTGGCGATTGTCCGGCATAAAGTATTTGCAGCGCTTCGGAAGCTCTGTCCGGCAAAGCTGGAGGGAAGGGATAAGGGAAATCTGATCTCAATCCTTACGTCGGATATCGAGCTTCTGGAGGTTTTTTATGCACATACAATTTCGCCAATCGCGATTGCAGTTGTGACGTCGTTTGTGATGGTATTCTTTATCGGCGCGCAGTATGCGCCTGCAGGTGTAATCGCGCTGCTTGGCTATCTGATCGTAGGTGCGGTGATCCCGCTTTGGAACGGGAGAAAAGGCGCGCAGGACGGCATGGAGTTCCGCAATTCATTCGGGGATTTGAACAGCTTTATCCTGGATTCTCTGCGGGGGCTGGATGAGACGATCCAGTACGGCAGAGGCAAGGAGCGGATGGAGCAGATGGATGAGCGTTCCAGAGATTTAGGGCAAATGCAGAAGAAGCTGAACCGTCGGGAAGCGGCGCAAGGGTCGCTTACCAATCTGGTGATCCTCTTGTTTTCCTTTGGGATGCTCTTCTTTATGCTTCTGCAGTTTGGAAATGGCGCTGTCAGTTTCGAAGAGGCGCTGATTGCGGTGATTGCCATGATGGGATCCTTCGGACCGGTGACGGCGCTCTCTAGTCTGTCCAATAATCTGAACCAGACGTTGGCGGCCGGGGAACGGGTGCTGTCCCTGCTGGAGGAAGAGCCGCAGGTCAGAGAAGTCAGCGGAGAAGAAGAGACGGCATTTGACGGCGCGGCAGCAGAGCACGTAGATTTTGCTTATGAGGAGGAGCAGATTCTGAAGGATTACTCCATTGAGATTCCAAAGGGAAAAGTTGTGGGAATCCATGGAGCCAGCGGCTCCGGCAAGTCTACCCTGTTAAAGCTTTTGATGCGTTTCTGGGATGTGGACGGCGGAAGTATCCGAATCTCCGGGAAAGACATCCGCGGAATTAATACGAAAAATCTGCGGGACGTGGAATCTTATGTGACGCAGGAGACGTATCTGTTCCATGATTCTATCGCTAATAATATTGCGGTCGGAAAGCCCGGGGCGACGCGGGAAGAGATTGTGGAGGCGGCGAAAAAGGCTTCTATCCATGAGTTTATCCTGACACTTCCGCATGGATACGACACGGAAGTCGGGGAGTTGGGCGATACCCTCTCCGGCGGTGAGAAACAGAGAATCGGGATTGCGCGTGCATTCCTGCACGACGCACCGTTGCTCCTTCTGGACGAACCGACCAGCAATCTGGATTCCCTGAACGAAGGAATTATTTTAAAATCATTGAAGGAATCCAGAGGTGATAAAACGGTGGTGCTGGTGTCTCACCGGAAATCCACAATGAACGCGGCGGACGTGGTTTATGCCATGAAGAGCGACCGAAAATTTTGGAAAATCATTAAATAAACTTAAGAAATCTTTCATGTACAATGCAGGAAGAGTATGCTATATTATGAAGGGTAAAGTATAATTTGCAAATAATTAAAAAGGGTGGATATTATGAAAAAAAGAAGGATTTTGCCGCTTTTGATGGCGGCAGTATTGATGACGGCGGGTATGCCGATGACTGCGGGAGCAGCCGAGACATCCGCAGATGCCGCTCAGGAGACAACAGAGCAGGAGGCAGAAGGAGGAGTCATCGGCGACTCGGCTTCTACCGATGGAGTATCCGAGCAGGCAGGAAGCGACAGCGCCGCTGCGGATGGTACAGAGAGTGGAGCGGCAGTTGGCGACAGTGTAAAAACGGAAGAACCGTCTTCTGCAGAATCTTCAGATACGGCAGATACGGAAGAAGCGACAACCAATCAGGATGAAGAAGGCGCAGATAAAGAAGATGCGGATGAAGAGAAAGATAATGAAGTCGCGAGTGATAATGTAGTAACACTTGGAGAGAATCTTTCAGCAGAACAGAGGGCCGCAATGTATTCTTACTTTGGTGTAGAAGCGGATGAAGTGAGAACCATTATTGTCACACATGCGGACGAAGTACAATATATGGAAGGCATTGCGACGGATGAGCAGATCGGAGCAACAACGAATAGCTGTGCTTATGTTGAACCAACGGAATCCGGAGGGATTAAAGTAAAGACGGCGAATTTGAATTTTGTTACGAGTGCGATGATTGCGAGTACATTAACGACCGCAGGAATGGAGAATTGTAATGTGGTTGCAGCGTGCCCGTTTGAAGTGTCCGGCACAGGCGCACTGACAGGTATTATGATGGCTTATGAGACAGCCAGTGGAGAAAGTCTGGATGAAGGAAAGAAAGAAGCTGCTGTGGAAGAGCTGATTACGACAGGGGCGCTTGCAGATGCATTTGGACAGGAGACCGCTTCTGAGATTATGAATGATGTTAAGACGGAGATTCTGGACAAGGGATATACGGATGCGGAAGAAATCGGCGACGCGGTGGATACGATTGCCGAAAAGTATGATGCTGAGTTGACGGAAGAGCAGAGGTCGCAGATTGTCGCATTGATGGAGAAGATTTCTCAGTATGATTATGATGTGAGTGCATTGAAAGATACCCTGGATAATCTGAGCGGAGAACTTAGCGGATTGTCAAGTGTATGGAATTCTATTAAAACATTTTTTGTAGGCTCCGGAGACGGAATCCTGAGTGAGACAAATGATGAAGCGCTGGGTGAGAATGTGATTACGGACAGCACCGTAAGTGAAAGTGGATTTAAAGATGGACTTCTGACAAGGATCATGAATTTCTTTAAAGGCGAGTAAGAAGAGAAGGTAAATGGAAGAACCGCAGATTCAATGAAAAGAGATGAATCTGCGGTTTTCTGTTTTTTATAGGAAAGTTCCAGAGGGAATCTACAAGCGTTTTGACTTTTCGGTTCCTGCATTGATACAGTCGATAACAGCGTATCGCATACCGCCGCGTTCCAACGCTTCGCAGCCCTCAATTGTAGTTCCGCCTGGAGAGGTTACCATATCTTTGAGCTGACCCGGGTGGATACCTTTTTCCAGAATCATTTTGGCGGTGCCAAGACAGGTCTGGGCAGCCAGGCGGTATGCCGTGGCACGTGGGAGTCCCTGCTTTACACCTCCGTCTGCCATTGCTTCAATGAACATTGCGGCATAAGCCGGACCGCCGCCACTTAATCCGCATACAGCGTCAATCAGATGTTCGGGAACCAATTCTACAATACCGATTGCTTCGCAGATTGACTTTGCCGCATCCAATTCTTCTTCCGTAAAATCATTGTCAGAACAGAGGGCAAAAGCGCCTTCAAATACCATTGCGGGGGTATTTGGCATAATACGAAGAATTCTTGGAAGCCCGTCTATCATATTTCGGAGGCGTTCTACGGTAACTCCGGCAACAATGGACATCATAGCCTTTCCGTCCAGTTCTTTTTGGCACTGGGAAAGTGCTTCCGCCGCATTTTGCGGTTTTACGGCAAGAAGGACAATATCGCTTTTTTGGCAGACGTCCGCATCGCTTTTGGCAAGATTCACGCCCCATTTTTCTGCCTTATCCATCATGGCGGGGTTGATGTCATAGACATATGCCTGCTCACAGGTGATAATTCCGCTTTCCAAGGCTCCGTAAAGGATAGCTCCTCCCATATTGCCGCAGCCGATAATACCAATTTTTTTCGTAATCATAGAAAACTCCTTTCTTTTGTTTCGAGTGTGTTTAAGTGATACTCCCAGACCTTTTGCAGATTCTCTGGTTTTGAAAGCAATAATTTTGTGCCTTCCGCCATACATCTTGCCGCGTACAGCATACCTTTTTGTCCGATGCTCATTCCGGCCTGTCTGGCGGCAGCCCAGTGGTGCAGCGGTGTGCCCTTGCACATGGTCGCGGCGCTTAATGTAATGGTGGGAATCACGTGACTGACTTCCGATACGTCAGTGCCGATAGCAATGGGCACCGGCTCCGGTTCCAAAGGCTCCAGTCCGCCAAAGTAATTTTCTCCATTGCTGAGTCCGGCTTCTTTGCTAATTTCAGCCGCCAGATTCAGCTCTTCGGGAGTGTATTCCGGTGTAGGGATTCTTGACATTGCTTTGTAATAAATCTCCGCCAGTATGCGGTTCACTTTCATCTCCTTGCAGCTTCCGAGAAGCTCTATTTCAACGGAAGTCCCTGTCATCAGAGCGGCGCCTCTGGCGCAGTTGTCGACTCGCTCGCTGGCGTCCTCCGTGCGGCAGCGCTTGCTGGAACGGATGAAGTAATTGGTTTTAGCATAATCCGGGACGACATTTGCGGGACGTCCGTTATCAGCATATGCATAGTGCATACGGACATCGCCGGGCACATGCTCGCGCAGGTAATTGACGCCGATATTCATAAGTTCGGCGGCATCCAGGGCGCTTCTACCCTCTTCCGGTGATTTGGAAGCATGGGCGCTGACACCGTGGAAAATGTAATTCTTAATGTCCTGTGCCTGCCAGATGTCATTGCTGACACGGTTTGTATCGAAAGGATGCCAGGTGACAGCCACGTCCAGACCGTCAAATGCACCATGACGGTTCATAATGATTTTCCCTGACATAATTTCTTCTGCCGGGCAGCCGTACACGCGGATTGTGCAGCCTGTACCGGAAGCATCCGGGGATTTTTCCATATCGGCTTTCAAAGCGCATGCGGCTGCAGCAGCGCCCGTGCCCAAAAGGTTATGTCCGCAGGCATGTCCCAGTTCTGCCAGAGCATCGTATTCGGCAAGAAACCCGATCACGGGCGTTCCATGTCCCCATTCTGCGGTAAATGCTGTTTCGATTCCAGCAATATTCCAGGTGATCTTAAATCCGTTTTTTTCCAGAAAAGCAGCCAGGCATCGGGAAGATTCCTTTTCCTGATAAGCAAGTTCCGGATGATGGAAAATATAGTCTGCCGTATGTATAATATCCTTTTCATGTGCGGCCAGCCAGTCGGTAATAGGGTTGGAAATACCGTCTGACAGGTTCAGATAACTATTAAAATTCATTGCTGTCAACCTCTTTCAATACATCCAGGTATTCCCGGCCAAATTTTTCAGTATACTCATTCAAAGCATTGTCCACCGCAATCTCTCCGGCATCTCCCAATTCTTCTTTTAACGTGTTGCCGACGGTATGTAAAAGGTGAGCGGTGTGAAAATTAAAATCTTTCATGCAAGAGGTGCCCAGCGATTTCTTCTTTTTTGCCAGTGAAATGACTTCTTCTCCTGTCAGCGGCTGGTTCCAGTCAAATTCACAGCGCTCTCCGCCCCAGCTCAGAGAAACAGAGATTGGGGTACAGACGAAATCCTGCCGGAATCCCTGGTAGACAGCGTTATCGACATTTACACAATAATATTTCCCATAATCTAACAGACCATGTTTCTTCCAGGCATCACACCAGGCACATCTGGCAATGTAGGTCTGCAAGGTGGGTTCGGTGCGGAGCGTGCCAAAATCCATTTGCCCGTCATAATCCGGGCGCCATTCTCCATATGCCTGATTCGTCATGACAGACAGCTCATCGCCGTGGGCAAGGGCATTTGCCGCCATACGTGCGCCACGCTCATTGCCGTATTTTGTCATGCCTTTTAAAATAGCCTCTCTTCCGGCTTCTCCGCTGCCGGTAATGGCATATTTTGCCAACAATGCAAAAAGAACGGCATGATGTTCGATTTTACACAGGATAGTTTCTTTTGCCATAAATAATCCTCCCTTCTTCGGTTACAAGAATAAGATAGCATTATTATACGCCAATTTTGAGAAATGTGGAAGAAAAGTTATTTCTGCGGCGGGTAAAAGAGGAGAAAATCAGGTGGAAAACAGGTGAAGCCCCAAAAAAGAAGGATGCTGCCCAGCCACCCGAACAGAATGAGTAATTCGCTTGTATTCCAAAAGGCCCGGTACAGGCGTGCAGAAAGGTAAAAAGAAAGAAAAACGCCGATAACAAAAAGCAGAAGATCCATCAGCAGAAGATCGGTTCCCAGCACGGCGGTATAAATATAGAAGAAAATAACAATAAATGCCATGCCGCCCCATGCCCCGGCAAGGCGGGAGCCGAAGAATGCGGTTTTCATTGGCCGGATCACATGGTATTGGATGATTGTAACGAAAAAAAGAGGGAAAAACAATAGTTTCAGATGTTCCCAGACGGATTCATTGATAGGAGTAAACAGTGCGGTAAATGGATTCTGTTCTGAAAAATCATATAGGAAATGAAAGACGCTTCCCAGCAGAATCGTGAGAATGATGTAAGGAATATCTTTGCGGCGGATGAATTTATGCATAAGCTTGTACCTCCTGAGCGTATATATGATGTTGGGGTCAAAAGCCCCGCTTATGAGCAAGCTCACGTGGGGAAAAGACCTTTTGACCCTGGCATTATATATATGCAGGAAGGGCGTAATATATACATAAGAAAAGGAATCACCGCCCCCAACGCTCTCATGTCGCCAAAAACAGTGATTCCTAACTGCGCGATCAGGGGTTCGAACCCTGGACACCCTGATTAAGAGTCAGGTGCTCTGCCAGCTGAGCTAATCGCGCATGTCGAATATTTTATTAATTTGTTATCTGCTCAACGCAAAAGCTATTATATAATAGGTTTTTGATAAATGCAAGTGTTAAAAAAGAAAAAATTACTTTTTGATATATTTTAATAATTATTAAGAAAAGATATAGATTTTTTTGTTTAAATTGTTTATAATTTTTTATATCTGTTAGAGAATATGAGGCGAAGGAGGGTAGGGTTTTTGTATTGGCAAAAATAAAAAGGAGGACAAGTAATGAAAAAGAATTTTTTGCGGAAAGCGTTGTCGATTACGCTGGCAGCAGCATTTGTGGCAACGTCAATTCCGGGAACAGCTTTGATTTCCAATGCGGCAGTGAATAAAATTACGCCGCCGACGCCTGTTTATCAGTATGATTTTGAAGACAAGCTAACTGAATCACAGGGAAGTATTGAAGCTGAGCCAAAAGCACTTGCAATGGGCGAGTATAACGGAGAGATTAGTTATGATACTGGAAGAGATGGCGAAGGCAAATCTGTGAACTTAGGCGGACAGTATGGCTTGGATTTGAATCTGAATAATGTGGGAACTGAATATACGATAAGTTTATGGATGAAACCAGTAGCGAATGTCGCAAATAACGGTGCAGTTCTTTTTATGGGATATAATAACCCTGAGAACTGGATCGGCTTGGCAGGAACTGGAAGTGCACTTAAGTTATGGTCAAAGTATGACAATGGTTATCATACGCCGATTAGTGGTGTTGCATATACACAGAATGAATGGCAGCAGTATATCTTGTCAGTAGACAATGGAACGGCAACCCTATATAAAGACGGCGCAGCCGTTGGAACGGGAGAGGTAAGTCCGACAGCGTGTGCAGAGACGAATACGAATAATGATATTTATCTGGGTGTTACGTTCTGGGGTGATGCGCTATTTAACGGCTCTATCGACGAGGTGAAGGTTTACAACCAGGCAGTTAGCGCAGCAGAAGCGAAGTACTTATATGATAATGCGGCTAGCATTGCAATCTCAGGTGATGTTTCTTCGGCTGTTGTTGGTGATACTGCCGAGTTGAATGCTGATTTTATAAGCACAAATGAAGTGGCAGTGAAATGGTCTTCGTCTAATGAGGAGGTTGCAACTGTAGCTGATAATGGAACGGTTACATATGTTGGAGAAGGTACGGCAAGTATTAAAGCTGCACTTATGGATGGTGAGACGGAAATTGCCAGTGATTCTGTAGATGTGAGAGTAGATGCAGCAGCGTCAGAATTAGGCAATTTTTATCCAAATGCAATTGCGAATTTCACATTTGACGATGTGGATACAGGATTCTCAAGTGAAGGCGCGAAAGCAGTATCTGGAAGTGCAGATATAGCGCTTGCGGATCTGCTTGCTCAGGATGATGAAAAAGGTTCAGTGTTGCAGCTTGAAAAAGCAAATAAAAACGAATTCTTGAATGTTGTTGCGAAAGATGATTCCAGTCTGCTGACAGGCGTAACAGATATGAAAATATCCTTTGACTATAAGACAGACGGAACGGGTTCGAACTGGCCGTTCTTTGCAGCTCCAAATACAAATGAACAGAAGTATGCTTCTGAACACTATGTTGGTCTGGTTGTAGATGCTAATATTACGGCTCAAAGATATAATGGTACATTAAATGGTGTTCCAAGACAGCCCAGTGTTGGAGGCACTATAGCAGCAAATGTATGGACGCATGTTGATCTGGTATTAAGTGAAACATCTATTATTCTTTATCTGGATGGTGTGAAAGTAGGAGCGGAAAGCAACCCATTTGCACTTACAGACATCCTTGGTGAGGAAAGTGTTATTCAGATTGGAAAAGCGAACTGGGGAAGTGGAGAATATACAAATGGATATATGGATAACTTCTCTATTAGTGTAAGGACAGACCTGACGGCTCTTAAGGCGGCAGTGGCTGACGCTGAAACGAAAGTTCAGGATGATTATACGGCTGAAAGCTGGGCAACCTTTGCAGAGAAATTAACAGCGGCAAAGGAGGTAATTGCGAAAGCAGGCGCTACACAGGCAGAGGCTAATACTGCAGAGGCAGAGTTGACAGAAGCTCAGGGAAACCTTAAAGAGAAACCAGTTCTTGAGTCTATCAAGGTTACACCACCAGCAAAAACGGTTTATGAGTTTGGTGAAGACCTTGCTACAGAAGGAATGGTTGTAACAGCGGTGTACAGTGACAAATCAGAAATTGAAGTTGCAATTGGTGATTATAGCATTGCAGGTTATGATTCAAATACTCCTGGAGTACAGACCATTACTGTTGCTTACGAAGGAAAAGAAGCAACATTTACGGTTACTGTAAATAAGAAATCTGCAGAAGTGGAAACAAAAGAATTTGTTGGAAAATACTTTGTTGAAACGGGAGCAGGAGACTCTCTGAAGAGATTGTGCATTGATGATAATAGTAAAGAGGTTGATATGCAGACTCTCGCATGGCCGGGTGAAACGACAGATAATTATCGTTGGACATTGATACGGACAGATGAAAAAGGACTTTATCAATTGCAAAATAAGAACAGCGGTCTGTTCCTGGCTATTTCCGAAGAAGGTAAAGCAGTTCAGAAGGCAGAAGCTGATGCACAGAACTTTATTCTGGAAAAAGAAGAAACTGCTGATTCTTACAAAATTAAGAATGCAGACGGAAAGTATCTTGCACTGGGTGATGTTGCATATGGAAGCGGCGCTTTTGTAGTAGCTGCTGACAATGCAGAGAGTGCGGATGTATGGACATTAGTCTTTGCAGAAGCTGACAAATCTGCACTTCAGGCGGTTGTCAACAATGCTAAGACAGAGGAACATAAATATACGGAAGATTCCTGGGCAGAATATCAGGTAGCTCTTACAGCAGCACAGAGGATTCTTGACAAGACAGATGCTACACAGCAAGAAGTAGATGAAGCAAAAGATGCTCTTGAAGCAGCAGAAGCAGCGTTGAAAGAGAAGGCAGAATCGGAGATTCCGGAAGTTCTGGCAGACTTTAACTTTGATGCAGAACCGGCAGAAGGCGAAGCCTTCGATGGCGGCAATGCGAAGGCATCCGGTACTTATACACTGGTCGACCATGGCACAGGAAAGGCATTGAAACTGGACGGAACCAGCCAGTTCCTGAATGTAACAGCAAAAGATGACACAAGCCTGTTGACAGGCGTAAAGGAAATGACCGTATCCTTCCAGATTAATCCGGGACAAAGTAGAACCAACTGGGGATTCTTTGCAGCTCCGAATGCAAATCAGCAGCTGTACAGGAGTGAAAAATATTTGGGAATCTTTGACGATAATGGCAAGATAGCGGCACAGCGTTTCAACAGTAATGCACAGGATAGACCTGATTCACCGGATTATGCGGCAGGCGAGAATAAGTGGTCTTATATCACTGTTGTTTATGCAGAGGATGAGACGATTCTCTATGTAAATGGTGTGGAAGCAGGACGGGAAGCAAGTAGCGTATCAATTCCTGAATTATTGGGAGACAACAGTATTCTCTACATTGGTAAATCCACTTGGACGAGCGGAGAATATATGACCGGTCTGATTGACAATTATAAGATTGTAAGCCGTGTTATGACGGCGGAAGAGATTGCGGCAGAAGCACTGAAATATGTAGAAAAAGATGCATTGAAAGCAGCAATTGATAAGGAAGTCGGGAAAGAAGCTGATTATACACCAAGCAGCTGGAAGGCCTATGAAGATGCCCTCGCAGATGCGAAGGAGGTATATGATAATAAGGAGGTAACCCAGGCAGAAGCAGATGCAGCAGAAGCAGCGCTTACGAAAGCACAGAATGCATTAACAAAGAAAGCAGATAAGACAGCGCTGAATGCTGCAATCGAAGCAGCAGTATCCTTAGATGATAAGGATAAGTATGAAGCAGAAAGCTGGGCGGCTTATGAGAAGGCCTTTACAGAGGCGAAAGCGGTTTCTGCAGACGAGGAAGCAACCCAGCAGGAAGTTGAAGATGTTGTAACTGCGTTGACAGAAGCACAGAGCAAATTAAAAGTAACTGTTGACAAAACTGCCCTCCAGGAAGCAATTAACAATGCTAAGACGGATGCAGGTAAGTATACGGAAGATTCTTGGACACCATATCAGGCAGCTCTTACAAAAGCACAGGATATTCTTGACAGGGCAGACGCTACACAGCAAGAAGTAGATGAAGCAAAAGATGCTCTTGAAGCAGCAGAAGCAGCTCTGGAACCGATAGATATCCGTGAGTATGCAACGGCATCTGCAAATATTGCTCATTCTGAGTGGGGACAGCCTGCTTCTAATTTGAAAGATAATGATTTGAACACAATGTGGAATGGTTATGTTTCCGATGGAATTACAGAAGGTCAGTGGATTATGTATGATTTTGGAGACAGAACAGTAGAAATTTCAACTTGTGCGATTAATTGGTATGATGATACTACTGGAGTTCTGGCCCCTAAGGCAGTGAAAATCGAGTATATGAATGCAGAAAATGAATGGACAGAAGTTACTCCGGCAGGAAACGAATGGACTTATAATTCGAAAACTGCAACGGATGCTGCAGATATTTACGGCTTTGAAACAATACAGACTTCCAAGATCCGTGTAACAACGACTCCGGGAAAACTGGAAGATGGTACAATGATGGGAGCGGCAGCATTTGAATGGTATCTATATAAAGAATTAGTAGTACAAACTAATAAAGATGAACTTAAGGCAGCGATTGATGGAGCGATTGATGCTTCGGAAGCAGACAAGTATGAACCTACTAGCTGGACAGCATATGAGACAGCTCTTACAGCGGCAAGATTAGTTTATGCGAACGAGAATGCAACACAGGCAGATGTAGATGCGGCTCTGACTAATCTTACGGAAGCAGCCGGAAGCTTAGTTTTGAAACCGGTTGAGACCAGAAAGTTAGTTGCTTCTTATGATATGACTGCAACAGACGGTAAACTGGTAGATAAGTCAGGTAATAGTAATGATGCAGAATATGTAGGATTTACAGAGGCAGACTTCCAGACAGAAGGCGAGGGAGACGATGCAGATGCTGTATTAGTATTTGACGGAGGCACAAAATACGTTGAACTTCCTGCAGGCCTGATTGAGACAGAATCTTTTGCTATTGAGGCAACATTCAAGACTTCTACAGTAGCAAACAGCTGGCTGTGGTGTCTGGGAACGGTTGATAATGCAAATTATGTATTTGTAAGCCCAAGATTTGATGGCGATGTTATCCGTGCAGGAATTAAGACTACA
>NZ_JAOQJU010000017.1:0-1584 GCF_025567385.1 Dorea acetigenes | reverse complement strand
AGCAGCGGAAGCTGAAGTAAGCAAGACTGCTCTTCAGGAAGCAATTAACAATGCTGAGACGAATGAAGAGAAGTATACGGCAGATTCCTGGGCAAGTTATCAGGAAGTGCTGGCTGCAGCGCAGGCAGTTCTGGTTGATGAGAACGCAACACAGGATGCTGTAGATAAGGCAGTAACAGATCTTGCAGCAGCAAAAGATGCTTTGGTTGAGAAGGGTGATGTACCGACACCGGAGATTCCGGAAGGATGGACGCTTCTGGCAGACTTTAGCTTTGACGAAGAACCGACTGAAGGAGAAGGTTTCAATGGCGGAGAGGCTGAAGCGAAAGGTACCTATACTTTAGTAGACCATGAAGGAAACGGCAAAGCCCTGAAACTGAACGGAACAGATCAGTTCCTGACGGTAACAAAGGAAGACGGAAGCAGCCTTCTGACGGGCATGGACGAGGTGGAAGTCTCCTTCCAGATGAATCCGTCAACGAGTGCAACAAACTGGGGATTCTTTGCAGCTCCGAATACGAATGAGCAGAAGTATCAGCAGGAGCACTATATTGGCGTTGTTAATATCAGCGGAACGGTGAATGCAGAGCGTTATAATAACTCCGGAGCAAGACCGGCTGTAGCATATTACGAGACCGGCGAGAATGCATGGATGGATGTAAAGGTTTCTTATCTGAAGGATAAGACAGTTCTGTATATCAATGGTGAGCAGGTTGCAGAAGCGGCAAGCGGATATTCATTGGCTGACATTCTTGGTGAGAACAGTGTTCTTTACATTGGTTATTCTACCTGGAAAACTGGAGAATATGCGACAGCGGAGATTGATAATTACAGGATTATCGGAAGAACCTTCACGGAAGAAGAGATTAAAGCGGATCTGAAGGCAGCAATTGATAAGGAAGTCGGCAAAGAAGCTGATTATACACCAAGCAGCTGGAAGAACTATGAAGACGCTCTTGCAGACGCACAAGCGGTATATGATGATGAGAATGCAACACGTGCAGAGGTGAATGCGGCAGAAGCGGCGCTTACGAAGGCACAGAATGCATTAACAAAGAAAGCAGACAAGACAGCACTGGATGCGGCAATCAAAGCAGCAGTATCCTTAGATGATAAGGATAAGTATGAAGCAGCCAGCTGGGCAGCTTATGAGAAAGCTCTTGCAGAAGCTAAAGAAGTTTATGCAGACGAGGAGGCAACCCAGACGAAGGTTAATTCCGCGACAAAGGCACTTACAGATGCACAGAACGCCCTTAAAGAGATTGAAGAACCGACCCCGGTTGTGATAGAATCCATTACGGTAACAGCACCGACGAAGACGGAGTACACGGCAGGGGAGGAGCTTGACCTTGACGGAATGAAAGTAACTGCTAACTATAGTGATGGTACAACAAAGGACATTGCGGCAGCAGACTGCGAAGTAAGCGGCTATGATACGACTAAGGCTGGTGAGCAGACGGTAACAGTAACGTACGAAGGAAAGACAGCGACCTTCAAGGTAACTGTTAAAGAAGCGGAAAAACCGAATGAAACAGACAAGACAGCTTTGGAAGCAGCGGTTAAGGCAGCGGTACCGGATACCGA
>NZ_JAOQJU010000016.1:14254-67691 GCF_025567385.1 Dorea acetigenes | reverse complement strand
ACAGCAATACTATGATTCCCTGAAAGAAGCAGCATAGGGTACAAAATCCTTGAGGAAAATGTGTCAACTAATCTTGACAAAATCACTGAATAGTATTAAGCTGCCGAAGGACTTGACAAGTATAGGTTCTAATGCATTTTGGAACTGCAGCAGTTTGAATAGTATTGAACTGCCGGAAAGTTTAACAAGTATAGGTTCTAGTGCATTTAGTGACTGCAGCAGTTTGAGCAGTATAGATTTGCCGGAAGGCTTGACAGAAATAGAGTGGGGTGTGTTTGCAGGCTGCAGTAACTTGAATAGTATTAAGCTGCCGAAGGGCTTGACAAGTATAGGAGAGTATGCATTTTGGAAATGCAGCAGTCTGAATAGTATTGAACTGCCGGAAGGCTTGACAAGTATAGGGAAGGTTGCATTTTGGGAATGCAGCAGCCTGACACACATTGATATACCGGTTGGCGTAACGAATATAGAAGAACTTGCATTTTGGGAGTGTAGCAACCTGACGCAAATAGAAGTAGCAGAGGGGAATTCTGTATATGCGGATTATGATGGATGCTTATATAATAAAGAATGTACAACTCTTATAGCGGTAGCAAATGGAAAAACAGACATTAAGATAGCAGAAAGTACAGTAAGTATAGGAGAGCAGGCATTTGAAGGATGTAATGCGATGAGTGCCATTGATATACCGGCTGGTGTGACAGATATAGGAAAGAAGGCTTTTTACTATTGTCAGAATTTAAACAGTGTTGTTTTGCCGGAAGGGTTGAAAAGTCTGGAAGATGAGACGTTTCGTGGGTGCCGTAGCTTGGAGAATATTAATTTGCCGGAAGGGTTGACCCATATAGGAGATCGAGTTTTTCAAGAGTGCGTTGGATTGAAGACAATTAAGATACCTGGCAGTGTGGAGAGTATGGGTCGGGAAACTTTTAGAGGATGCACCAATCTAAGTAATCTTGATTTGGAAGAGGGATTGACATATATAGGAGAATGGGCATTTAGAGAGTGTAATAGTTTGAGCAGCGTCACAATACCAGAGACTGTGACGAGTATAGAGAACGATGCATTTGGCTATTGTAAAAATCTTTGTAATATCGATCTGCCGGAAGGACTGACGAATATAGGAGATCGGGCATTTGCCGGCTGCAGCAGTTTGAACAGTATCGAACTGCCGAAAAGTTTGATTAATATAGGAGAAGATGCATTTTCCTATTGTAAGAGTCTGGAGAGTATTGAGTTGCCGGAAGGATTGGAAAGCATAGGAAAATCCGCATTCTACGCTTGCTATAATCTTAGTAGTATTAGAATTCCCAAGAGTGTGACAAGCATAGGCGAGGATGCGTTTTATCAATATAATGCTCCTGCCCCGACATTATTAGTCTATGAGAATTCTTACGGTTTGCAGTATGCTCAGGAGAATGATTTGAATTACATTATATTATTGGAAGATGGAATACCATTTGCTGATGTGACGGATACGTCCAGTTGGTTTTATCCTTACGTAACATACGTATACCAGCACAATCTGATGACCGGGCTGAATGATACCACCTTCGGACCGGACCAGACACTGCCACGTGCGCAGTTTGCAGTGATTCTGTACCGTATGAACGGGAAACCGCAAGTGGAATATACGCCGAAGTTCCCGGATGTGGCGGATGGCATATGGTATACAGATGCAATCATCTGGGCGAATGAGGCTGGTGTGATAACGGGATATGAGAATGGCTTGTTTGGCGTGAATGACCCGATTACCCGTGAGCAGATGGCGACTATGATGTACCGCTATGCGAAGGGAAAAGGATATGATGTGTCACAGCGTGCAGAGCTTAGCAGATTTGCAGATGCCGGGCAGATACAGCCGTTTGCGGTGGAAGCGATGCAGTGGGCAGTGGCAAATGAGATCATTCAAGGAATGAACGAAACGCAGCTTGCACCACAGGGAAATGCGAACCGTGCAGAATGTGCGGCAATCATTATGCGATTCAAGCAGAAATATGAGAATGACTAAAGATAGATGAAAACGAAAGTGTAAAAAAGAGAGGATACCAGAACTGAGGAATCAGGATACTGGTATCCTCTTGTAATAAGGAACCATTCGAAATGTTTATACAGGAATATTTATGACATTTATGACGTTCACCCTTCATTGACACCTGGGATGCGAGGGGGTATAATAGGCTGGAATAAATGTGGACAAAGGAGTGTTCCAAGAGACGATGAAATTCAAAGAAAGAAAATTTATCCCGGTTCTGCTGGGAGGAGATATTAATACCTACAGTGTGGCGCGCGCTTTTTACGAACAGTATCAGGTAAAGTCCTACGTGTTCGGCAAGTACCAGACGGGACCAAGTTTCAACAGCCAGATTACGGTATATGAAGGGAATCCGGCGATTGACACTGACGAGTATTTTGTGAAGCGGATTACGAAGTTTGCGAAGCAGCACAGCAACAAGAAGATTCTTCTCATTGGCTGTGGTGACAGTTATGTGGCTCTTGCCAGCAGGCATAAAGCGGAGCTGCCGGAAAATGTAATTGCGCCGTATATTGATTTTGATCTGATGGACAGCCTGCAGCAGAAGGAGCGGTTCTATCAGCTGTGTGAGAAGCACGGGGTAGATTATCCGAAGACCATTGTATACAGAAAAGAGATGGGGCTTGATTTTGCCTGTGATTTCTCTTATCCGGTCATTGTAAAGCCTTCCAACAGTATCGCATACTGGGAGCATCCGTTCCCGACGCAGAATAAGATTTATAAATTGGGCAGCCGGAAAGAAATGGAGAAGGTAATCAGCCAGATTTATGAAGCCGGATATGACGATGCCTTGATTATTCAGGATACCATTCCGGGAAATGATGAGTATATGCGGGTGCTGACTTCCTATTCTGACCGGAATGGTAAGGTGAAGATGATGTGTCTGGGCCATGTTCTTCTGGAAGAGCATACGCCTCATGGGCTGGGAAATCATGCGGTAATTATCACAGAACCTAACAAAGAATTGATGGGGCGCGTGAAGAATCTGCTGGAAGACCTGCACTATGTAGGTTTTTCTAATTTTGATATTAAATATGATATGCGTGATAATACCTACCGCTTTTTTGAGATTAACACCAGACAGGGGAGAAGTAATTATTATGTTACAAATTCCGGGTTCAATGTGGCAAAGTATTTTGTAGAAGATTACATTTACCAGAGAGAATTGCCTTATGAGGAAGCAACAGAAGAATATCTGTGGATGACCGTTCCGAAGGGTGTGGCGTTTAAGCACATTAAGAATCCGCAATATGTTGCTAAAATGAAGAAGCTGATAAAAGAGGGCAGAATGGTGAATCCTGTATTTAAGCGAGGAGATTTAAGGCCGATGCGTTTCCTGCGCATGGCGAAGACCCATTTGAAACAATATTCTTATTTTAACAAATATTATAAGTAAAAGGGATTGGTATGGAAGAAAGAAGAGAATTAAAGAAGCTGGGTGTGATTGGCGGGATGGGGCCGGAAGCCTCTTCTTACTATTACGAAAATGTGATTGCACATACGAAAGCGTCGAAAGATCAGGAGCATATTGATATGGTGATTTTAAGCCATGCTACCATGCCGGACAGGACGGAGGCGATTATCACGGGGGACGATAAGCATCTCATCAGGCTGCTTCAGGAGGATGCAAGAACCTTGGAGCGTTTGGGGGTTTCCAATATAGCGATTACCTGCAATACTTCCCATTATTTCTATGAACAGATTCAGAAGGCTGTACAGATACCGGTCATTCATATGATTCGTGAGAGCGTTGCCTATGCAGTAAATGCATTTGACAATGTAAAGAGGATCGGAATCATGGCGACGGATGGAACGATAAATTCCCGTATCTATCATAAGGAGTGCAAGAAGCTGGGAGTGACGCCGGTCAAACCGTCGCCGGAACGGCAGAAGGATGTAATGTCCTTGATTTACGATGATATTAAGAGCGGGAAACCGGGGGATCGGGCTAAGTTTGACCGTGTAATCAGTGAATTTATGCGTAAGGGATGTGATGCAGTCATTCTGGCGTGTACAGAATTGTCCGTATTTAAAGGGAAGCATGAGATTCCGTCCATCTGCCTGGATGCAATGGATGTGCTGGTGAGAGAATCAATCCTGCGCTCCGGCGCAGAATACCGGTAGAAAGGGAGAAGAAGATGGCAGAGATGAAGTTTTATAAAATACAGGAATATGTGGAGGCGCTGAGAAAACGGGGAATGTTCGCCTCCTGTGAATTATATGGTAAAGAAGAGAATGTTATTAGAAATCTTACCTATAATTCCAAAGAGGTGTCGGAAGACACTTTATTTATCTGCAAGGGTGCGGCATTTAAGCCGGTTTACCTGAGAGAAGCCGTAGGAAAGGGGGCAGTCTGCTATATTAGTGAGAAGGTTTTTGAGCTTGAAGCAGAAGTTCCTTATATTCTGGTAAAGGATATCCGTGAAGCGATGTCGGTTCTTGCCAATTTGTTTTATAATAATCCATGGGAAGATTTACGGCTTGTAGGTGTGGGCGGAACAAAAGGAAAATCTACCTCCGTTTATTATATGAAAGCGATTGTAGATGATTATCTGGAAGCGCAAAATAAAAAAGACAGCGCTGTGATTTCTTCGATTGATATTTATGATGGCAAATCAAAGGTAGAGTCCCATATTACCACCCCGGAGGCAGTAGAACTGCAGCAGCATCTGCGCAACGCTCTGGATTGTGGTATGGAATACGCACAGATGGAAGTGTCTTCCCAGGCGCTGAAATATCACCGTGTAGATGACATGAAATTCGATGTGGGAATTTTCCTGAATATTTCTGAGGATCATATCAGTCCGATTGAACATGCAGATTTTGAGGATTATTTTTCTTCTAAGATGCTGATGTTTGGTAAAACGAAGACGGCGGTGGTGAATCTGGATGCAGATTACATTGACCGGATTCTGGAAGAGGCAAAGGCGGCGGAGGAAGTGATTACCTTCAGTACGAAGGATTCATCTGCGGATTATTTCGCTTACCATATCCGTAAAGAGGGAAATGAAACCAGGTTTTCTGTGAAATGCGAGGCTTTTGATGAAGAATTCATTCTGACGATGCCGGGACTTTTCAATGTAGAGAATGCACTGGGTGTCATTGCGGCGGCAGTAAAGTTCGGTATTCCGAAGGAATATATCCATTCCGGGCTTTTACGTGCTCGTTCCAGCGGAAGAATGGAGCTTTATGCAAGCAAGGACAAGAACATTTTGGCAATTGTAGACTATGCACACAATAAGTTAAGCTTTGAGAAATTGTTTTCATCTATGAAAGAAGAATACCCGGATTATGCGATTGTGTCTATTTTCGGCTGCCCGGGTAAGAAAGCCCTAATCCGTCGCCGTGATCTGGGAACGGTTGCGGGCCAGTATTCCAAGAAAGTATACCTGGTGGCAGAAGATCCGGGATATGAGCCGGTAGAGGACATTTCTGAGGATATTGCACAATATGTAGAAGCCCAGAATTGCCCGTATGAGATGATTGAGGATCGGGGAGAGGCAATCAAGGCTGCCATTGAATCAGCAGAAGGCAAGACGCTCCTTCTCGTGACCGGAAAAGGCGGAGAGACGAGACAGAAATATGGAAGCGAATACCTGAACTGTCCGTCAGACGTGGAGTATGTGAAGAAGTACTTGGCAGAGTATGATGTGAGAAAATGTGAAGAATAATCAGGATTAAAATCATTTGAAACTATGGTAGAATAACAGGGGACATACGGTATGGGATGTTTTGGGAATGTATTGTGTTTTAAATTTGCCTCTTTAAGCTTTTTCCCCTTTGGAAAAGAGGTGAGATACGGCGGAGGAACCGGTTCTTTCCTTCTCAATATTATCTGGCTGGTGGTGTCGGGACTTCCGCTTGCAATAGAACATCTGGCACTGGGAGCAATGCTTTGTGTGACGGTTGTGGGCATTCCATTTGGGCTTCAGCAGTTCAAGCTTGCCAAGTTAGCACTGATGCCATTTGGCGCAGAAGTCTTATAAAGACACTATTTTCAGTAATGCATATGAATCAATGTTTTAAGATAAAATGTGCCAATTTTTTGGCAAAGGCAGCAGTTTTATCATCTGTGTCATGTTCGGCATTATATTCTACGATATCATAAGAAGAAATAGGCAATTCAGTCATTAATCTGTCCATGATACGGAAGGCTTCCGCTTCTTTAAAACCATCAGGAACGGGTACGGAAACGCCGGGCAGGAAAGCAGGATCCATGACGTCGATATCGAAACTGATATGGACATGCTTTAAATGAGAAAGATAAGACACCGTATCATTTAAACAGGCTTCCAGTCCCCGTTTCAGAACTTCGTCATAAGTATAATGCCGGATTTTTAATTTTTCTAAAAATGTGGCTTCTGGGGGATCTATATCCCGAAGGCCAATCATGACAATATTTTCCGGCCGGAGTTTCACATCCGGCGTCAAAATCTGAGTCAGCCTTTTTTCTCCCATTCCGAGAAGTGCAGCGACGGGCATACCGTGGATATTCCCGGTAACTGTAGTGGCATCCGTGTTAATGTCCGGATGCGCGTCAATCCAGATAAGCCCCAGATTGTCATAACACGTTGCAGAAGCTGAAATCGTACCGATCACAGAACTGTGATCTCCGGCAATAAAAAGAGGAACTTCGCCGTTTTTGATTGCCTTGCGGCCTTCTTCGGCAATCTGCTCGCAGGTGGCAATTACACTGTTTAAATTCTTTAGATTCTTCAAATTGTATTCCGGCATGGTAATCTCCGGAAGCATGGTAATTTCTAAATCCTTACAATAATCATTAAAATAGTCGAGACTGTAGGTCAGTCCCTTGTCACCGACCCCAAAGTGCATGGGGCATCCAAAAATGTGAAACATCATACCCTCCCAATGTGATAATAAAACGAACATGTTGCTCCGAATGTGCTTGTCTGCAAGCAGCCGACGCCTTTCCAATCGGAACTGCATTCGTCTATATCTTCTTACGTGCAAGCACGACGAATCCATATTGGATTTCAAATCGGCTGTGAATGGTAATTATTGTATCATACTGTGGCGAATTTTGGCAATTGGAAACGGTTGACGGTTTTGGGGATTTGTGTAAAAATTATAAGTAAGTTTAAATAGTAAGGAATCAATATGGAGCTTTCCGAACTTCTTACAGGGCTTACGTATGAGGTTCTTAAGGGTACGGTTGAGAGGAAGATAAGGAAAGTTACCAATGATACGGAGAATATTGGAGAACGGGATGTTTTTGTTTGTATAAAAGGATACTGCAGGGATGGTCATGATTTTGTGGGAAAGGCTCTGGAGCGGGGCGCGACGGCGCTGGTGATACAGAGTGAGGAGTGTTATGAGCGGTGGATTCGGTGTGAGGATTTTCTGCCGGATTCCAGGAATGTGACGATTATCCGGGTGAGTGATACCAGATATGCACTGGCGCTGATGTCGGCGGCTTTATACGGTTATCCGGCTCGGAAAATGAAAGTGATTGGTATTACAGGAACGAAAGGCAAAACGACAACGGCGTGTATGGTTCAGCAGCTTCTGAATTACGGCGGACACAAGACCGGGCTGATTGGTACGGTTCGGGTGGATACCGGACGGCGGATTCTTAGCAGCTACAATACGACGCCGGAATCCTGCCAGATACAGGCATATCTGCATGAGATGGTGGTGGCGGGATGTGACAGTGTGGTAATGGAGGTGTCTTCTCAGGGATTAAAACTGAAGCGGACGGCAGGAATAAGGTTTGAAGTGGGGATTTTTACCAATCTTGGGAGAGATCATATCGGAACCAGTGAACATGCGGATTTTGAAGAATATCTGCAATGTAAGCATCTTTTATTTTTACAGAGCAAAGTGGGAATTGGAAATGCGGACGATCCGTGGTACGAAGAGATTTTTGAGGGAACCGAATGTGAAAAAATCACTTATGGATGCGGTGGCGGATGTGTGCAAATGGATTACCATGCTTTGGATATTCGGAAGATATGTAGGAGAGATTGCTTTGGGATAAGGTATCGGCTGGGTATGGCAGATGGGAAAAGGCAGGCAGAGGAGATAGAGATAGAGCTTCCGCTTCCCGGCCACTTTAACGTATACAATTCCATGGCAGCCGCCGCTGCTGTGAGATATCTGGGTGTGGAAAATGAAACGATACGGGAGGGACTTAAGAAAATCAGGATTCCGGGAAGGATGGAGCTGGCGGCGGCATGGAGAGACGGGATGGTTTTTGTAGATTATGCTCATAATGCTATGAGCCTTAAGAGCATACTGCAGATGTTAAGGGAGTACGCAGATGGCAGAATTGTTGTAGTATTTGGGTGCGGAGGCAATCGCTCCAAAGAACGGCGGTATGAAATGGGAGAAGTGGCGGGAAGATACGCGGACTTCACTGTGATTACAACGGATAATCCAAGGTATGAAGAGCCGGGAGAGATTATAAAAGACATTTTGACGGGAATGAAGAGGACGAATGGAGCGTATGTGGTGGTAGAAGACCGCAGGGAAGCCGTTCGCTATGCAATAGAGAACAGAAAATCCGGCGATGTGATTATAATTGCCGGGAAAGGACACGAGACATACCAGGAAATTCAGGGCATCCGCTATGAAATGGATGACAGGAAACTGGTAAAGGAGATTACATGTACGCAAATATTATCATAGACATTACACATGAAAAGTTAGACAGAATCTTTCAGTATAGTGTTCCCCCTGAACTGGAGGGAACACTGCGAACAGGCATGGAGGTAATCGTACCTTTTGGCAGAGGGAATAAAGAGACGAAAGGCTATGTGGTAGGGCTTTGTGACAGAGCGGATTATGATGCTGATAAGATAAAATCCGTGGCCGGTGTTTCAGAGGACGGCGTGGCGATAGAAGCCCAGCTTGTGGCGCTGGCTGCATGGATGAAAGAGTCTTACGGCGGAACGATGATTCAGGCGCTGAAGACAGTGCTGCCGGTTAAGCGAAGGGAAAATGAGAAGGAGAAGCGCACGATCCGGCTTCTTTTGAATGAGGAAGAAGGCAGGAAACAGTTGGAGATTTACCTGAATAAGAACCAGCGGGCAAGGGCAAGGCTCCTTGCTGCGCTTCTTGATGACCCGGTGCTGGAGTACGGACTGGTGAGAAAGCATCTGAGTATCACAGCGCCTGTAATCCGTGCGCTGGAAGAGCAGGGCGTTTTGACAATAGAATCGGAGAGAGTGTTCCGGAGTCCGCGGATTGCAGAGGGAGAGAGAATGAAACAGCTGTCCTATACAGAAGAACAGCAAAATGTAATCCATACTTTCAGCAGAGATTATGAAGCAGGAGAGCGTAATACGTATCTGGTTCATGGAGTTACCGGAAGCGGAAAGACGGAAGTTTATATGGAAATGATTGCCAGAGTGGTAGAAAGAGGAAGGCAGGCAATCGTGCTGATCCCGGAGATTTCTCTGACTTATCAGACGGTTATGCGGTTTTACCGAAGGTTCGGGGACAGAGTGTCAATCATGAATTCTCGTATGTCAGCAGGGGAGCGGTACGATCAGATGCAAAGGGCAAAATGCGGGGATGTGGATGTGATGATTGGTCCTCGATCTGCACTTTTTACTCCATTTCCCGATTTGGGACTGATCGTAATCGATGAAGAACATGAACCTACGTATAAGAGCGAACAGACGCCAAGATACCATGCAAGGGAGACTGCGATCCACAGGGCGGAGCTTTCCGGGGCAAGTGTTGTCCTGGGGTCGGCAACCCCGTCGTTGGAGGCATATTACCGTGCAGAAATGGGAGAATATAAACTGCTGGAGCTTAAGAACAGGGCGCAGAGGCAGTGCATGCCGGAGGTGTATACAGTGGATATGCGCAGAGAGCTTTCCGGCGGAAACCGCTCCATCCTAAGTGACAGGCTGCGGGAGCTGATGTCGGATCGCCTTGCAAAAGGACAGCAGACGATGCTTTTTCTTAACCGAAGAGGCTATGCGGGCTTCGTATCCTGCCGTTCCTGCGGTTATGTGGAAAAATGTCCGCATTGTGATGTGGCATTATCTGCTCACAAGAATGGGAAGCTGGTCTGCCATTACTGTGGTTATGAGAAACCGATGGTTTCAGTGTGTCCGGTCTGTGGATTTCCCCATATGGGTGGTTTTCGGGCAGGAACGCAGCAGGTAGAAGACCTGGTGAAAAAGGTGTTCCCCGGCGCGCGGGTTCTTCGGATGGATATGGATACTACGAAGAATAAGGATGGTTATGAGAAAATCCTTGCGGCATTTGCAAATGAAGAAGCGGACATTCTGGTAGGAACGCAGATGATTGTGAAGGGACATGATTTTCCAAATGTAACGCTGGTAGGAGTTCTTGCGGCGGATATGTCCCTGTATGCGGATGATTACCGTGCCGGAGAGCGGACATTCCAGCTTCTTACCCAGGCAGTGGGAAGAGCCGGAAGAGGCAGGGAGAAGGGTGAGGCAGTGATACAGACCTACAGTCCGGAACATTATAGTATCGAGGCAGCGGTAAGACAGGATTATGAAGGGTTTTACCGAAAGGAAATCGGTTACCGGGAACTGATGGGGTATCCTCCGGTAAGAGAACTTTTGGCAGTTCTGATTACCGGGGCGGATGAAGAGCTTCTGGAGACAGCGGCGGATTATCTGAAGAAATATGCAGAGCGGATGGATAAGAATCATTTGCTGACAGTCATTGGACCGGCAAGTCCGAGTGTGGGAAAAGTGAATGATATTTATCGAAAGATTCTCTATCTAAAATGTGAAGAATATGGTATGCTTATAAAGGCAAAAGACAGGTTAGAACAATATATTGAAGTGAACAGCGGGTTTGATTCCCTGCGGGTTCAGTTTGATTTTAATCCAATGAATATATTTTAAGGAGAGGGATTACCAATGGCAATTAGAAAAATACGAGAGCTGGGTGATGAAGTTCTCACAAAGAACTGTAAAGAAGTAACGAAGATGTCTCTTAGGACAAAGATATTAATCAATGATATGCTTGATACGATGTACGAGGCGGCCGGGGTAGGTCTTGCGGCTCCCCAGGTAGGCATTTTAAAAAGGATTGTTGTAATAGATGTAGGAGAAGGACCGATTGTGCTGGTGAATCCGGTGATTGTTGAGTCGTCAGGAGAGCAAACGGGAGAGGAAGGCTGTCTTAGCGTGCCTGGCATGTCCGGTATTGTGACACGTCCGAATTATGTGAAGGTTCGGGCGTTGAATGAAGATATGGAAGAGATTGAGATGGAAGGAGAAGGGCTTCTTGCAAGGGCATTCTGCCATGAGATTGACCACCTGGACGGGAAGATGTACGTAAGTCTTGTGGAAGGAGAGCTGCACCAGACTTCTTATGAGGAGGATGAATAAATGAGGATTGTATTCATGGGAACGCCGGATTTTTCGGTGGGAACACTGGAAGCGCTTATAGAAGCGGGGCACGAAGTGGTTCTTGCGGTAACGCAGCCGGATAAGCCTAAGGGACGGGGGAAGGAAGTGCAGTTTTCCCCGGTAAAAGAGACGGCGCTGGCGCATGGGATTCCGGTGTTCCAGCCGCGTAGGGTAAGAGACCCGGAATGTGTGGAAGAGCTGGGGAAGTACCGGGCGGACGTGATGGTTGTCATTGCATTTGGACAGATTCTGCCCAAAGAAATTCTGGAGATGACTCCCTATGGCTGCATTAATGTACACGCTTCTCTTCTTCCCAAATATAGAGGGGCGGCGCCGATTCAATGGGCCGTTATTGACGGAGAGCCTGTATCCGGTGTTACAACCATGCAGATGGATGAAGGGCTGGACACGGGTGATATGCTGCTTAAGACAGAGGTTGCACTGGATGAAAAAGAGACAGGGGGAAGCCTTCATGATAAGCTGGCGTCAGCAGGGGCCAAGCTTTGTGTCAGGACTTTAAAGGAACTGGAGGCGGGAAGGCTTGTGCCTGAGAAGCAGGGAGAGAGCCCGACGGCTTATGCGCGGATGCTGGATAAAAAGCTGGGAGCAATCGACTGGACGAGATCTGCCTGCTCGATTGAGCGGCTTGTCCGCGGACTGAATCCTTGGCCCAGTGCATATACGGACTGGAATGGAAAGACAATGAAAATCTGGGAAGCGGATGTGACAGAAGCAGAATCCGGGCAGACCCCGGGGACGGTGGTGGCGGTTCAGAAGAATTCTTTTTCCGTACAGACAGGAAAAGGGCAGCTGGTTGTAAAGGCTCTGCAGATTCCGGGTAAGAAACGGATGGATACAGGTGCGTTTCTGCGGGGATATACGCTGGAAGAAGGGACGCAGTTTAAATAAAGTCCGGTAAAAAATGTAACAGTTCAGACCGCGCCATTCGCAAAACGCATCTACGATGCTTCTCCGCTGCTATGCAGCTGTTTTTGCTCATAAAATGGCGCTCTGCTCATAAGCCGGATCGTGTGTTCATTCATGCAAGCATGATTCACCCACAATCCGACTTATGGCTGAACTGTTACGTAAAAATTATTAAAAATATATGAAAAACAGGTTTCCTGCCTGTTTTTCGTATATAATACATGGAAAAAGGATAGGAGGATGGTTATGATATATCCATATTTTTACTTTGATCCCACGTACATTCTGGTTTTGATAGGTGTGATTATCTGTCTGATTGCATCGGCAAGTATGAACGCTACATTTAATAAATATTCCAAAGTCAGAAGTTATTCGGGAATGACGGGAAGAGAGGCGGCAGAGAGGGTACTGCAGAGCGCGGGCATCTACGATGTGCGGGTAGAGCATGTATCCGGCAATTTAACAGATCATTTTGATCCGAGAAGCAAGGTGTTAAGATTATCCGATGCGACCTATGGCTCACAGTCTGTGGCGGCAATCGGTGTTGCTGCCCATGAATGCGGACATGCTATTCAGCATGCCAGAGGTTATGCTCCGCTTAGTTTCAGAAGTGCGTTGGTTCCTGTGGCGAATTTCGGAAGTACGATAGCCTGGCCGCTTATTTTATTAGGATTTCTTTTTTCAGGAGAAACATCTGCATTTTTATTGAATCTTGGAATTCTGGCATTTTCACTGGCGGTTCTGTTTCAGATTGTAACGCTTCCGGTGGAATTTAATGCTTCCCGTCGTGCTATGCAGGTGTTAGGAGATACTGGGATGCTCTATGGAGATGAACTAAGTGCGGCAAGAAAGGTGCTGACAGCAGCGGCTCTTACTTATGTGGCGGGAGCTGCATCTGCAATCTTGCAGCTTCTCAGGATTGTCCTGCTTGCGAATAGAAGAAATGACTGATAAGAAGGAGAACTCTCCCTATGGCGGCGGTTGATATGAGAGAACTGGCTATGGAGGTATTGCTTTCTGTAACCAGGGACGGGGAATACAGCCACATTGTTCTTCGGAATGTGCTTGAAAAGTACCAGTTCCTTACAAAGCAGGAGCGTGCCTTCCTTACCAGGATAACGGAAGGAACACTGGAGCGGATGATAGAGATTGATTATATTATTAACCAGTTTTCCAAAGTAAAAGTAAATAAAATGAAGCCGGTTATACGGACAATTTTAAGGAGCGCGGTCTATCAGATGAAGTATATGGACAGCGTTCCTGATTCTGCTGTCTGCAATGAAGCAGTGAAATTGGCAGGTAAGAAGGGATTCCGGAATCTGAAGGGGTTTGTGAATGGAGTGCTCCGGAATATAGCGCGTAATCTGGACAATCTTTCCATGCCTGACAGGAAAGATACAATAGAGTGGCTTTCCGTGACTTACTCTATGCCGGAGTGGATTGTAAAACAGTGGCTTTCTTCCTATGAGGAAGATACGGTGGAGAAGATGCTGCAGGACTTTTTGAAAGAAAAGCCTACGTCTGTCCGCTGCAATCTGAACCGGATCAGCCCGGAAGAGTTGATACAGAAACTGGAAAGAGAAGGAGTGCGGGCAGAAAGGCAGACACTTCTGCCATATGCGCTGTGGATATCCGGCTATGATTATCTGGAGGCGCTTCCAAGCTTCCGACAGGGGGATTTCCAGGTGCAGGATGTAAGCTCCATGTTGGTGGCGGAATGGGCGGGTCCGCAGGAAGGGGATTATATTATAGATGTGTGTGCTGCGCCCGGCGGCAAAGCGCTCCATCTGGCAGATAAGCTTGCCGGGAGCGGGTGCGTGGAGGCAAGGGATCTGACGGATTATAAGGTGAACCTGATTCAGGAAAATATCCGCCGTACCGACGCCGCTAATATCCGGGCAGTCCGGTGGGACGCGCTCGTTTTAGATGAAAATGCAGTGGGAAAAGCAGATATTGTGATTGCCGACCTTCCCTGCTCCGGGCTGGGAGTTCTGGGCAGGAAGACGGATTTGAAATACAAAATGACGGAAGAGACCCAGAAAAAACTGATAAAACTGCAGAGAGAAATCCTCTCTACAGTCCAGGCTTATGTAAAGCCGGGGGGAAAGCTTATCTATAGTACCTGTACCATTCATCGGGGAGAGAACGAGGAAAATGCGGCCTGGTTTGCGGCAGAGTACCCACAGTTCGAGTTGAAAAGGCAGAGGCAGATGCTTCCCGGGGTAGATCCCTGCGATGGGTTTTATCTTGCGCAGTTTGACAGAAAGGAATAACGGATGGAGAAGAAAGATATACGTTCTTATACATTTGAGCAATTGCAAAGAGAGATGGAATCCATCGGCGAAAAGGCGTTCCGGGGCAGGCAGATTTATGAATGGCTGCACGTGAAGCTTGCGGAAAGCTTTGATGAGATGACGAATCTGTCCAAAAGTCTGCGGCAGAAACTTTCCGAACGATATGAGATACGAAAGGTATCCATGCTGGAACGTCAGGTTTCCCGAGAGGATCCTACGGAGAAATTCCTGTTTGGGCTTTGCGACGGGAATGTGGTGGAGAGCGTCCTGATGAAATATAATTACGGCAATTCTGTCTGTATTTCATCTCAGGTGGGGTGCAGAATGGGATGCCGTTTCTGCGCGTCTACAATTGGAGGGTTGGTGCGGAATCTTACCACATCCGAGATGCTGGGGCAGGTCTATCAAATTCAGAAAATCAGCGGAGAGCGAGTATCGAATATTGTAGTGATGGGAACGGGTGAGCCGCTGGATAATTATGATAACTTTCTGAATTTTATACATATGATAAGTGATGAACATGGATTGCATATCAGCCAGCGTAATATTACTGCTTCCACCTGCGGGATTGTGCCGAATATGTACCGTCTGGCAGAAGAAAAACTTCAGATTACATTGGCGCTTTCCCTCCATGGGTCCAGTCAGGAGAAGCGAAAGAGGCTGATGCCTATAGCGAATAAATATAGCCTCGACGAAGTCTTGGATGCATGTGATGTTTATTTTGGGAAGACTGGAAGAAGAATTACCTTTGAATACAGTTTAGTGGAAGGTCTCAACGATACACCGGAGGATGTCCGGGAATTGACAGAGATTTTGAAAAAACGCAGTTGTCACCTGAATCTGATACCGGTAAATCCGATTAAAGAGAGAGAATTTCGCAAACCAAGCCGTAAAAATGCATTGGATTTTGAAAATAATCTTGAAAGAAATGGAATAAATGTTACAATAAGAAAGGAAAGAGGTTCCGATATTGATGGAGCCTGTGGACAATTGCGGCGGCGGTATGTGTCAGCCAAAGAAGGAGAAGCGCATGAAAATTTATGCAATGACTGATGTCGGAAGAAAACGGGAAGTCAATCAGGATTATGTATTTGCTACGGATCAGAAAATCGGTCCATTTCCGAACCTGTTGGTAGTAGCAGATGGCATGGGGGGACATAAGGCAGGAGATTTTGCGTCGAAATATACAGTAGAAGTTTTGAAGGAAGAGCTTATGGCGAGTGAAGAGGGTAAGCCGGAGCAGATTTTAAAGAAATGCATCGATACGGCGAACCGGAAGTTGATTGAGGCCGCATCTTCGGATATAAAGCTGGAAGGTATGGGAACAACTCTGGTAGTGGCAACAGTCATAGGGAATACACTGCATTTTGCTAATATCGGCGACAGCAGGCTGTATTTGATTGATAATAAGATTAAGCAGTTGTCTAAGGATCATTCTCTGGTGGAAGAAATGGTCAGACTCGGAGGAATCCGGGCAGAGGACGCAAGAAATCATCCGGATAAAAATATCATCACACGCGCAATGGGCGTGAAGGAAGAGGCAGAAGCTGATTTTTATGAATATCGTCTAAAAAGGGGGGACGTTATTCTGATGTGTACGGATGGACTCAGTAACATGGTAGAAGATGAGGATATGTTTGGGCTGGTGAAAGGAGCAAGGGATATTGTAGAAGCGGTGAATCTGTTGATTGACCGGGCAAACTACAATGGCGGCCGGGACAATATAGGCGTTGTGCTGGCGGAACCGGTTGCCGGTGAGGTGAGTATATGGTAAAAAGTGGAATTTTTCTGGGAAAAAGGTATGAGGTATTAAGTAAAATAGGCGCAGGCGGAATGGCAGATGTTTACAAAGGAAAGGATGTTATGCTGAACCGCTTTGTTGCGATTAAGGTATTAAAGAAAGAATTAAGAGAAGACGAGACATTTGTAAAGAAATTCCGCTCCGAGGCACAGGCGGCGGCAGGTCTTTTGAATCCCAACATTGTAAATGTGTACGATGTAGGAGAAGACCGCGGACTGTATTACATGGTTATGGAGCTTGTGGAAGGGGTAACATTAAAAGAATATATTGAGAGAAAGAAAAGGCTGTCGGCGAGAGAGGTTATCAGTATTGCGATTCAGATGTGCAATGGAATCGAAGCTGCACATGAGAGAAATATTATTCACCGTGATATTAAGCCTCAAAATGTAATTATTTCTAACGACGGCAAGGTAAAAGTAACGGATTTTGGCATTGCCAAAGCGACTACGTCTAATACAGTAACCATGGCGGCCATGGGTTCTGTTCATTATACATCGCCGGAGCAGGCGAGAGGCGGCTATGTAGATGCTAAGAGCGACATTTATTCTGTGGGAATTACTTTGTATGAGATGGTGACGGGACATGTGCCTTTTGACGGGAAATCTACGGTAGAAGTGGCGTTAAAGCACCTGCAGGAAGAGATTACGCCGCCTTCTGAGCTGGTGCCGGATATTCCATATAGTTTAGAGCAGATTATTTTGAAGTGTACACAGAAGAATTCTGAGCGGCGCTACGCATCAACGAAGGAATTGATTCAGGATTTGAAACATTCTCTTGTAGATCCGGAGGGGGATTTTGTAAAGCTGATCCCACAGCAAAATGCGGATACGGTCATTATTACGGAAGATGAGTTGGACAATATCCGCAGCGCGTATGAGGATGAAGACGAAGATTATGATGACGACGATGACGAATATGACGATGATGATGACGACGATGATGACGAAGAAGAGGATGAATACGGCGGACGGGAGCATGGAAGCGATGAAGTGAATCCCCGCATGAATAAAGTCATGAAAATCCTTACCGTTGCGGTGGCAGTCATTGTGATTATCGTGCTTGCCGTTGTGGTTGGCAGGGCGTCAGGTATCTTCCAGTTTGGACCCAGCACAGATACGGAGACATCGGACGAAAAGGTTAAAGTGCCGAATGTAGTGGGTAAGACGAAGGAAGAAGCAATTGATATCTTAAATAAAGCAGGTTTGGGGTATAAACTGGGAACTGAAAAGGAATCAACGGAATATGAGGCGGGAACTGTAATGGAGCAGTCTCCGGAAAGTGGTGAGAAGGTTGCTAAGCATACGCAGATTGAATTGATTATTAGTTCGAAGCTGGTAGAAGGAGAGCAAGAGGTGCTTACCGTACCGAATGTGGCGGGAATGAATGAGAGCGATGCGATGAAGGCCTTGAATGACGAAGGGTTCCAGAAGATTACGTCAGAGGCGGTGTATAATGATTCAGAGCAGGGGACGGTTATCGGGACAACTCCGGCGGCAGGAGCCAAAGGCACGAAGGATACGGAAATCGTGATGCAGGTCAGCAAGGGACCGAAAAAGCCGGATAAAGTTTCAGTGCCGGATGTCAGAGGAAAGTCCGAGAATGATGCTAAAAGTGAGCTTACGTCTGCTAAGCTGAAGGCGGGCAATGTGACGACAGAGTACAGTGATGATTATGAAGCAGGACTGGTCATTTCTCAGTCCGTAGCCGTCGGTGAGAAGGTAGAGGAAAATACCAGTGTAGACCTGGTTGTCAGTCTTGGAAATAAACCGATTGCCGTACCGGATGTGGCTGGATATACGGTTGATGGGGCGAAAGAGAAGATCAGCGCCGAAGGACTGTATGTATCAGATGTTATCTATGAGGACAACGCCGATGTCCCGGAGGGGTGCGTAATTAGCTGTGATCCGGGTATAGGCGAGACTGTGAGCAAGGATACAGGTATTGTCCTTTATGTAAGCAGAGGTGTTGAAATTACCACGGAAGAGATTGCACCTACACCGCGTAATGAGGCGGAATAATATATGCGGGGAAAGATAGTAAAGGGAATTGCCGGATTCTACTATGTTCATATAGTAGAATCCGGTGTTTACGAATGTAAAGCAAAAGGAGTGTTCCGCAAAGAGGGACAGAAGCCTCTGGTCGGAGACGATGTAGAGATAGATATTTTGGAAAAAACAGAGAAAACGGGAAATATTGTCAGGATTTTCCCACGAAAAAATGCATTGACCCGACCTGCTGTGGCAAATGTGGATCAGGCGATGGTAGTATTTGCAGTAACGAAACCAAAGCCGCATTTTAATCTGTTGGATCGTTTCCTTGTTATGATGGAAAGCAAGGGAGTTCCGGCAATACTCTGTTTTAATAAAAAAGACATTGCCGATGATCTAAGGATACAGGAATTGAGAGAGATTTACGGAAGATGTGGTTATCCGATTTTATTTTCAAGTGCGAGAAAAAAGGAAAATATTGAAGAAATCAAAGCGCTTTTGAAAGGGAAGACGACGGTGGTTGCGGGACCATCCGGAGTGGGAAAATCTTCAATCATTAATCTTCTGCAAAGTGACATCACGATGGAAACAGGAGAGATAAGCCGCAAGATTGACAGGGGCAGACATACAACACGGCATTCAGAATTAATAGCGGTCGACAAGGATTCCTATATCATGGATACACCGGGATTCAGTTCATTATATGTAAATGAGTTCGAGAAGGAAGAACTGAAATATTATTTTACGGAGTTTTCTCCGTATGAAGGACACTGCAAATATAATGGCTGTGTTCATGTGCATGAACCGGGCTGCGCCGTGAAAGAAGCTCTTGAGCGGGGAGAAATTCACAGGATCCGTTATGGAAATTACCTGGATATGTACAATGAGCTGCAGCAGAAGAGGAGATTTTAATGATGAGGTATGTGTTATCGCCATCCATTTTGGCAGCGGATTTTACAAATCTGGGAGAGCAGATCCGGCTGGTGGAAGAGCAGGGGGCAGAGTATTTACATTTTGATGTGATGGACGGTATGTTTGTGCCGAGTATTTCTTTCGGTATGCCGGTGCTGCAATCGATAAAAAAAGCAACCAGCCAGCTTATGGATGTGCATCTGATGGTGGAGGAACCGATCCGCTATGTGAAGGATTTCCAGAACGCAGGCGCAGATAATATAACCGTGCATCTGGAAGCATGTAAGGATCTGAGGGAAACAATCAGAGAAGTCCATAGTTGTGGACTCCGCTGTGGGGTATCTATTTGTCCTGACACACCAGTTGATGCCGTGCGGGAATATCTTGATGATATAGAGATGGTATTAATTATGAGTGTTTATCCCGGATTCGGCGGACAGAAATTCATTCCGGAAGCATTGAAGAGGATACAAGAACTCAGAGAGATGATAGAGAAGATAGAAGCCCCTGTTGATATTGAGGTAGATGGAGGAATTTATCCCAGCAATGTGAGAGAGGTTCTGGATGCGGGGGCAAATGTAATCGTTGCCGGATCAGCAGTGTTTAAAGGAAATCCGGCAGAAAACACAAAGAAATTTATGGAGATATTAAAGAGTTATGAGTAATAAAGCGATCATTGTCAGCGGAGGAGCACTTAACGAAGAGTTGGTATTAAATACGATCAGAAGAGCTGAGAATCCCTGTATTATCGGAGTGGATAAGGGGGTAGAGTTCCTGTATGAGCACCAAATCATTCCCAGTTACATCGTTGGTGATTTTGACAGTTTATCCAGAGATATTGTGGACTACTATAAGAATGAGACAAAAGTTCCTATCCGGGAATATAATCCGGTAAAGGATGCTTCTGATACAGAGATTGCTGTCAGGCTTGGTGTGACACTGGGGTGTGAGAAAATACTTATTCTGGGAGCCACCGGAGGCAGAATTGATCATTTATGGGCGAATGTACAGACATTGATGATTCCCTTTAAGGCAGGCGTAGAGGCTGTAATTTTAGATTCGCAGAATAGAATACGTCTGATAGGCGAAGAGACGCATCTAAGAAAAGAAGATGCCTATGGCCCGTATTTTTCGCTGTTCCCATTGGGCGAGCCGGTGTATGGATTGACCCTTGAAGGAGCAAAATATCCTTTGAGTGAGCATACCATGACGGCTTCTGACAGTCTGTGTGTCAGCAATCAGATTGAAGAAGACGAAGTTGTGGTGAATTTCAGAAGCGGCATAGTGATTCTGATGGAGACGCGCGATAAAAAATAGAAATTACAACAGAGAGGAAATGAGACAGATGAAATTAGGCATAATTGGGCTTCCTAATGTAGGGAAAAGCACATTATTTAATTCTTTAACAAAAGCAGGAGCAGAATCGGCGAATTATCCATTTTGTACGATTGACCCGAATGTGGGCGTTGTAACGGTACCGGATGAAAGATTGAATGTCCTGGGTGAGATGTATCACACAAAGAAGATTATCCCGGCGGCGATTGAATTTGTAGATATTGCCGGTCTGGTAAAAGGGGCGTCGAAAGGAGAAGGGCTTGGAAACCAGTTCCTTGCCAACATCCGTGAAGTGGATGCTATTGTCCATGTAGTGCGTTGTTTTGAGGATAGTAATATTATCCATGTGGATGGCAGTATTGATCCGCTTCGAGATATTGAGACTATTAATCTTGAGCTTATTTTTTCTGATTTGGAGATTTTAGAGCGCCGCATTGCTAAGACGGCGAAGGTGGCGAGAAATGATAAAACAGCGGCAAAAGAGCTGAAGCTTTTAGAGAAGATAAAAGCACATCTGGAAGAAGGCAAGATGGCGAAAAGCTTTGAAGGAGCGGAGGACGAGGACGAGCAGGAATGGCTTGCAGGTTATAATCTGCTGACTTATAAGCCGGTGATTTTTGCGGCAAATGTTACGGAGGAAGATCTTCCGGATGATGGCGCTTCCAATGAGGGCGTGTGCAGGGTACGGGAGTTTGCCAAGGCAGAACACAGTGAAGTGTTCGTAGTCTGTGCGCAGATTGAGCAGGAAATTGCTGAGCTGGATGAGGATGAGAAGAAAATGTTCCTGGAAGATCTGGGGCTTAAAGAGTCCGGCCTTGAGAAGTTGATTAAAGCAAGCTACAGCCTTTTGGGATTGATTAGTTATCTGACGGCGGGAGAACCGGAAGTGCGTGCATGGACGATTACCAAGGGGACAAAAGCACCTCAGGCTGCCGGGAAGATCCATACGGATTTTGAGAGAGGATTTATCCGGGCGGAAGTAGTGGCATATGATGATCTGATGGCTTGTGGTTCTCATGCGGCGGCAAGAGAAAAAGGTCTGGTTCGTCTGGAGGGAAAGGATTATATTGTACAGGATGGAGATATTATATTGTTCCGGTTTAATGTGTAGATACTTTTTCTGATTAGACAGCCCGCTGCCTGGCGGGCAGAAGTAAGGCAGGAAAGGAAGAAAAAGATATGCATACTTCAATTGAATTTCCCAATTTAGGGATTCATCTTGAAAATGTTGGAAAGACATTGACTATATTTCAGTTCGATATTGCGTATTATGGCATAGTGATTGGACTGGGAATTGTAGCAGGGCTGCTTGTGGCAATGTATGTGGCAAAACGTACGAAACAGGAACCTGAGAATTATATCGACTTGGCGATGTTTGCAGTAGTATTTGGCATTATTGGAGCAAGGATTTACTATGTTGTGTTTTCCTGGGATATGTATAAGGATCATATTCTGAGTATATTTAATATCAGAGAAGGCGGGCTTGCTATTTACGGCGGTGTAATTGCGGCAGTCATTACGGTGTTTGTGTTTGCGCGAGTGAAGAAACTATCTGCACCGCTGCTTCTGGATACGGCAGTATTCGGACTGGTGACAGGGCAGATGATTGGCAGATGGGGGAATTTCTTCAACAGAGAAGCGTTTGGTGAGTACACCGATAATCTGTTTGCTATGAGGCTTCCGCTGGACGCAGTGAGATCGACTTCTGATGTGACGGAAAAGATGTGGGCGCATCTGGAGACAATAGACGGTGTGGATTATATACAGGTACATCCGACCTATTTATATGAATCCATTTGGTGTCTGTTGGTTCTGGTTTTACTTTTCATTTATCTAAGACACAAGGTATTTGACGGTGAGGTGTTCCTGGTTTATCTTGCCGGCTATGGAATCGGAAGGTTCTGGATAGAGGGATTAAGGACAGACCAGCTTTTGCTTCCGGGAATCGGGCTTCCCGTATCCCAGGTATTAGCTGGCGTGCTGGTGATGGTTTCGGTTATATTGATTATTGTCTTCCGTCGGAAGTCCGGTAGAAGGCAGAACCGTACACATTCCTAAAAAATGCAGGCATATCCCGGAAGAAGTATAAACTTCTGTGGAATGTGCCTGCTTTTTTTGAATGGAGTGCTGATAATCATTATAGATATTTAGTTAATAAATCCGAAGCAGTTCAGTATAACAATCAGTGTCAGAACCGGTACGACAACGGTCATAACCACTTTGTCGTACATCGATAATTTTCCATCTCTTCCATTTTTGGTAAGTTCTTTTTCATATTCTTTGTAGCCCCATACCTTACAACAGTAGAATGCTGTCAGCAGACATCCGAGTGGAAGAAGGATGTAACCGGAGAAGCTGTCGATCCAGTCGTAAATGTTGTAATATACAACGCCTGTGTTATATGCCCACCATGGAAGTTTCACACCGCTTAGAAGTCCGTGTCCCTGGCTCAGAGAGCAGAAGATGCCGCCGATGAAAATAAATACGGCACAGATAACGGTTGCAATCCGGTGGTTGATATGAAATTTCTCTTCTACACATTTGACCGGAATTTCCAGGATAGTAAAGTAAGTAGAAAGTACGGCAAAAATAATGGCGGTAAAGAAGAAAAATCCGATGATATTTCCTCCCGGTAGTTTGCTGAAGATGTCTGTCATAGCGAGGAAGATCAGAGAAGGTCCTGCTGACATCTTAGAGCCTGCGCCTACTACGGTGGGGATGATTACAAAACCTGCAGTTAAAGCAACCGTCGTGTCGCAGATGGTAACCATCATGGAGTCTTTCCGGATGTTGGCGTCATCACTGACACTTGCACCAAGTGTTACGAAGATAGACCACCCGATACCGACAGAGAACATTACCTGCATACAGGCATCAGAGAACGTCTTCCAGGTTACCTTCGAAAAATCCGGAATCAGATAAAATTTCAGACCGTCAATTGCGCCATCAAAAGAGAAAAGCGCCCAAAATCCGCAGATAATTAATAATACGAATAATAACGGCATGATTACTTTCGTAACCTTTTCTACTAACTCGGTGATACCTCCGGCTAATAGAAGTACGGTAATAATCATTAAGATTCCGGCGTAAATCAGCGGTTCCACCGGGTTGGAAATAAAGTCCATGTAATAGGCTTCCTTGTCTGCGCCGAAGTTGCCTCCGAGAAGATAGGCAATTGCATATTTTAATACATAGCCGCTGACGATGATATAGTACATATCAATTAAAATAGTACACAGAATATTGATCGCACCTGCAAACTTCCATTTTTTGTTTACGACACCGTATGCGTCGATACCATTTGTCCGGGCATAACGTCCGATTGCGGATTCCATTTCCACTACCGGGTGGCCCAGCACAATACACATAACAATGTAGATTACGATAAAAGCGCCTCCGCCTCCGCCGTAAGCGAGGTAAGGAAATTTCCATATATTTCCCAGACCGATAGCCGCGCCTGCGGCGACCATAATATAGCCGAATCTCGAATTAAAATTAGATGCGGCTTTTTTGTTTCCTTGTTTACTCATTAACATTCCTCCTGACTTATTCTGTTAGGTTAATAGAAAGAGGCTGCTCTCACAGATGTGAAAGCAGCCTCTTTACCACTCCTCTTTCTTATTATATTCCCATAAGAATTACAGGGTCAAGTCAGAGAAGAATACTTAGCGGTTTCTTAACGGCTTTCCTCTTTGCTTATTTAATGAATCCAAAACAGTTCAGTATAACGATTAAGGTCAGAACCGGAACGGCCACGGTCATAACTACCTTGTCGTACATCGATAATTTTCCGTCCCGGCCATTCTTGGTAAGTTCTTTTTCATATTCTTTATAGCCCCATACTTTGCAGCAATAGAATGCAGTCAGGAGGCAGCCGAGAGGAAGAAGAACATATCCTGAGAAGCAGTCAACCCAATCGTAAATATTATAGTATACAACGCCGGAACCATATGCCCACCATGGAAGCTTCACGCCACTGAGAAGTCCGGTGCCCTGGCTTAAGGAACAGAAGATGCCGCCGATGAAAATCAGTATGGCAGTAATCCAGGTTGCTTTGCGGTGGTTAATGTGGCATTTTTCTTCGATACATTTTACCGGAATCTCCAGGATGGTGAAGTAGGTGGAAAGTACGGCAAATATCAATGCGGTGAAGAAGAAAACTCCTAAAATATTACCGCCCGGAAGCTGTGAAAAGATTTCTGTCATGGCAAGAAATACGAGGGATGGTCCCGCCGCCATCTCAGATCCGGCTCCCACAACAGAAGGAATGATAACGAATCCGGCCGTCAGGGCAACGGCGGTATCACAAATGGTAACCATCATGGAGTCTTTGCGGATATTTGAGCTGTCGCTCATGCTTGCTCCAAGGGTTACGAAAATAGACCATCCGATACCGACAGAGAACATTACCTGCATACAGGCATCGGCAAAGGTCTTCCATGTAAATTTTGAAAAATCAGGAATCAGGTAAAACTTCAAACCGTCAATGGCGCCGTCAAATGCGAATAAAGCCCAAAAACCGCAGATGAGCAGCAGTACGAATAATAACGGCATGATTACTTTCGTAACCTTTTCTACTAACTCAGTGATTCCCTTTGATAATAGAAGTACGATAATAATCATTAAGATTCCTGAGTAGATCAGTGGCTGGACGGGATCAGAAATGAAGTTCATATAGTAGGCTTCTCTGTCTCCGCCGAAATTTCCGCCTGTCAGATAAGCAACTGCGTATTTCAATACATAGCCGCTGACGATGATATAGTACATGTCAATCAGGAAGGTACATACAATGTTGATAAAGCCGGCAAATTTCCATTTCTTGTTGACAACGCCGAAGGCATCAATACCGTTCGTCTTTGCGTATCTTCCGATTGCGGATTCCATCTCTACGACCGGATGCCCAAGAACGATACAGAGAATGATGTAGACCACAATAAAAGCGCCTCCGCCTCCGCCGTATGCAAGGTAAGGGAATTTCCATATGTTTCCGAGTCCGATAGCCGCGCCCGCGGCGACCATGATGTAGCCAAATCTGGAATTAAAATTGGCTGCAGGTTTCTTTTCCGTGCTACTCATAAAAACACTCCAATCTCTCTATAATTTTTTCAGATTCAATATCTGTACTTCAATCCAAATATCCCCCGACTATTTTGGATTGTAATAAAAAAAGATGCGCTCACTATGTGTGAGAGCATCTTTACTCTACCGAATCCTCTTTTTTATTATACTTCAAATGTGAAAATATGTCAAGATTGTGTTAAGAAAGTGCAAAAGATTGTTAAAAAAATATCTTGCACCAGGCTCTGAAAGGAGTGCCGCATTGCTTGTTTTGTATGGAAAAACGAACAAAATAAAGGTAGGAAGCACTAGACTTTTCATAGGTTAAGGACTATAATAATTATACACGTTGAGAATTATTTTAATTCTGATTAATGAAGGAGGAACAATTAAAATGGCAAGAAAAATGAAGACCATGGATGGTAATCAGGCTGCGGCTCATGCGTCATATGCTTATACTGAAGTTGCAGCTATTTACCCGATTACCCCGTCATCCGTTATGCCGGAGCATGTGGATGAGTGGGCTACCGAAGGCAGAAAGAATATTTTTGGACAGACCGTTCAGGTAACCGAGATGCAGTCAGAGGCAGGCGCGGCGGGCGCTGTACACGGTTCGCTGGCAGCGGGAGCTTTAACGACGACATTTACGGCATCTCAGGGATTACTCCTTATGATTCCTAACTTATATAAAGTAGCAGGTGAGCAGCTGCCGGGTGTATTTCATGTATCTGCCCGTGCCCTTGCAAGCCATGCGTTATCCATTTTCGGAGATCACTCTGATGTATATGCCTGTCGTCAGACAGGAGCTGCGATGCTCTGTGAGTCCAGCGTACAGGAGGTAATGGACCTGACACCGGTTGCACACTGTGCAGCACTGAAAGGCAAACTTCCGTTTATTAATTTCTTCGATGGTTTCCGTACATCTCATGAAATCCAGAAGATTGAGACATGGGATTATGAAGATCTGAAGGATTTGGTAGATATGGATGCAATCGATGCATTCAGAAAGCATGCATTGAATCCGAATCATCCATGTCAGAGAGGTTCCGCTCAGAATCCGGACATCTTCTTCCAGGCAAGAGAAGCATGTAACCCGTACTATGATGCAATGCCTGCAATCGTACAGGAGTACATGGACAAGGTGAATGCTAAGATTGGTACAAATTACAAGCTCTTTAATTATTACGGTGCAGAAGATGCAGAAAAGGTTATTGTAGCAATGGGTTCTGTATGTGATACGATTGAAGAGACGATTGATTACATGATGGCTGCAGGTGAGAAGGTCGGCGTTGTTAAGGTACGTCTTTACAGACCGTTCTGTGCACAGGCGCTTATTGATGCAATTCCGGATACGGTTAAGGTTATTAATGTTCTTGACAGAACAAAAGAACCGGGAGCACAGGGAGAACCGTTATACCTGGATGTTGTTTCTGCATTAAAGGGTTCCAAGTTCGATGCAGTTCCGATTAATTGCGGACGTTACGGATTAGGATCCAAAGATACGACACCTGCTCAGATTGTTGCAGTATTTAACAATACAGAAAAAGCAAGATTTACAATCGGTATTGAAGATGATGTGACGAATCTTTCTCTTGAGGTTGGAGCACCTCTGGTTACAACTCCGGAAGGAACGATCAACTGTAAGTTCTGGGGACTTGGAGCAGACGGTACTGTTGGTGCAAATAAGAACTCTATTAAGATTATCGGTGATAACACGGATATGTATGCACAGGCTTACTTTGATTATGACTCTAAGAAGTCCGGCGGTGTAACAATGTCTCATTTACGTTTTGGTAAGAGCCCGATTAAATCTACTTATTTGATTCACCAGGCTAACTTTGTTGCATGTCACAATCCTTCTTATGTAAATAAATACAACATGGTTCAGGAATTGGTAGACGGCGGTACATTCCTTTTGAACTGCCCATGGGATATGGAAGGTCTTGAGAAGCATCTGCCGGGACAGGTAAAAGCTTACATTGCAGATCATAATATTAAGTTCTATACAATTGATGGTATCAAGATTGGTAAAGAGATCGGACTTGGCGGACGTATCAATACAGTTCTTCAGTCAGCATTCTTTAAGCTTGCTTCTATCATTCCGGAAGAAGAAGCTATTGATTTGATGAAGAAAGCAGCGAAGGCTACTTATGGAAGAAAAGGCGACAAGATTGTACAGATGAACTATGATGCAATCGATGCAGGCGCTAAGCAGGTTGTAGAAGTAACGGTTCCGGATTCATGGAAATCTTGTGAAGATGAAGGATTATTCTCACCAGAAGTTAAGGGTGGAAGAGAAGATGTTGTTGACTTCGTTAAGAATATCCAGGCTAAGGTGAATGCACAGGAAGGTAATTCACTTCCGGTATCAGCGTTCAATGATTATGTAGATGGTTCTACACCATCCGGCGCTTCTGCATATGAGAAACGTGGTATTGCAGTAGATATTCCGGTATGGAAATCAGAGAACTGTATCCAGTGTAACCGTTGTGCATATGTATGTCCGCATGCTGTCATCCGTCCGGTAGCGCTTACAGAAGAAGAGCTGGCTAATGCTCCGGAAGGAACAAAGGCTATCGATATGATTGGTATGCCGGGTATGAAGTTTGCAATCACAGTATCTGCGCTTGATTGTACAGGCTGTGGTTCCTGTGCGAATGTATGTCCTGGCAAGAAGGGCGAGAAGGCTCTCGTTATGGAAAATATGGAAGCAAATGTGGCTTCTCAGGAGGTATTTGACTTTGGAAGAGAGATTCCTGTTAAACCAGAAGTCATTGCCAAATTCAAACCAGAGACCGTTAAGGGAAGCCAGTTTAAGCAGCCGCTTCTTGAGTTCTCAGGCGCATGTGCAGGATGTGGTGAGACACCTTATGCTAAATTAATTACACAGTTGTTCGGTGACAGAATGTATATTGCGAATGCAACCGGATGTTCTTCTATCTGGGGTAACTCTTCACCGTCTACACCATATACGGTAACTCCGGAAGGTAAAGGACCGGCATGGGCGAATTCCTTGTTTGAGGATAATGCTGAGTTTGGTTATGGTATGCTGCTTGCCCAGAAGGCAATCAGAAAGAGAATGAAAGCTCAGGTTGAGACAATTCTTGCTTCCGATGCAGAATGTGCTACGGCTGAAGTTAAGGCGGCTTGCCAGGAATATCTTGATACATTTAATTGCGGCGCTTCTAATGGAGATGCAGCGGACAAGCTGGTTGCTGCGCTGGAAGGTGTTGATTGTGACGTATGCAGAGACATTATCAATAATAAAGACTTCCTTGCTAAGAAATCCCAGTGGATTTTCGGTGGTGACGGATGGGCTTATGATATCGGTTTCGGCGGTGTAGACCACGTGCTGGCAAGTGGTGAAGACATCAATGTCATGGTATTTGATACTGAGGTTTATTCTAATACAGGCGGACAGTCCTCCAAGGCTACGAAGACAGGAGCTACGGCTCAGTTTGCAGCAGGCGGAAAAGAGACTAAGAAGAAAGACCTTGCAGGTATTGCTATGAGTTACGGTTATGTATACGTAGCACAGATTGCTATGGGTGCTGATTTCAATCAGACTGTAAAGGCAATTGCAGAGGCTGAGGCATATCCGGGACCATCACTCATTATTGCTTACGCTCCATGTATCAACCATGGTATTAAGAAAGGTATGAGCAAGGCTCAGACCGAGGAAGCATTGGCAGTAGAGTGTGGATACTGGAATAATTTCCGGTTCAATCCTGCAGCTGAGGGAGCTAAATTCTCACTTGACAGCAAAGAGCCTAAGCAGGAAGGATACCAGGCATTCCTTGATGGCGAAGTTCGTTACAACGCTCTCAAGAGAGCTAATCCAGAAAAGGCTGAGAAGCTCTTCGCTAAGAATGAGGCTGAGGCTATGGAAAGATATGATTATCTGAAGAAACTGGTAGCACTGTACGGTGCAGAAGAATAAGAATTAAAAATAAAAATGCTATGCAAAAGGTTAGCCGATTGCATAGCATTTTTTTATGATATTATGATAAGGAGCAGAAAAAGTGACGGTTTCAGAGATTATAGTGGAAATGGTAAAGCAACCAAATGGAAATAAAACGGTTGACAAATGGAAATAAAAGAAATATAATTATGGAAACTATTAGTGGGGAGGTTTCTATGACTGTAACAGAGATGAGGGCGAAGAAGAAAGAGATGGGATATACGAATGAGCAGATTGCAGAGCTTTCGGGAGTACCATTGGGAACGGTACAGAAGATATTTGCCGGTTTAACGGAGTCCCCAAGGTATGATACGCTTAAGGCACTGGAAGCAGTGTTCCAGGAGAATGTGAATATGGTTTCGGAATCTGTGAAAGCATACAGAGTAAAGAAACAGGGAGAATACACATTAGAAGACTATTATGCGCTGCCGGACGAGCGGAGAGTGGAATTGATTGATGGCGTGGTCTATGATATGTCATCGCCGACTTCCGTGCATCAGATTCTTGCCGCGGAGATTTGGCAGCAGATAAAGTCTTATATCAATAAAAGAGAGGAACCTGCATTCCCTTTGTGTCTCCGCTGGATGTTCAACTTAACTGCGATAATACGACTATAGTACAACCGGATGTTTTGGTAGTTTGTGATAGGAGCAAGGTTAGGAATCGATATATCTGTGGGGCACCGGATTTTATTGTAGAGATTCTGTCAAAATCTACGAAAAAGAAAGATATGTTCATTAAGACGGAGAAGTATATGAACGCCGGAGTGAGAGAATACTGGGTGGTTGATCCGGATAGAAAACAGATTATTGTCTATGATTTTGAGCACGATGAGTATCCATTAATTTATGGATTTGATGCTAAAGTACCGGTATTTATTTTTGGAGGGGAATGCATGGTTGATTTTGCACAGATTTATGAGTATATGAGTTTTTTGTACGAACAATAAAAGATGAATAGACGGGGATAATCTGGCAGGGTGCTTTGGCATATGAAGTTAAAGAAACTTTAAGAAATGCTTTCGCAAAATCTTCTGTTCTTTGTGCTATGATGCGGGGAAAGAGAGGAGGGGAAATTTGTGAAAGGTATATGGATTGACGTGTGCATGGAGTTCTATTCGCTTTTGGCTGTGTTCATCCCATGTATGATATATCAGTTTTATGCTGTAAAAAACCGGGTGAATCCTAAAAGGAAGGTATCAAAGAAGCATTTGGTTTGGACGTACATATTTATACTATATCTTTATATGGCGTTGTCAGTGGCGGGTATGGGAAGTATCTGGGATGTTACGTATTATGATCCGGTAATTCGTGCGGAAGAAATTAATTTGATTCCTTTTGCAGCAGAAGGAGCCATAACTTATATATTGAATGTGATTATGTTTATGCCGCTGGGGTTTTTGCTTCCTTTTATCTGGAAAGGATATCGGTCTTTGTGGAAAGTGGCAGCAGCGGGATTCTTATTTTCTCTGGCGATTGAATTGGGTCAGCTTTTCAATCGGCGCTGTAGTGATATTAATGATTTGCTTATGAATGTGCTTGGCGCTATAGTTGGCTATGGTATCTGGCTCGGTTTTATGAAAATATTTAAGAAAAAGAAAGTAGTGGATTTTTCACTGAGACCCTGGGAAGTTATGATGTACATGGTATGTGCTGTCCTAGGAAGATTTTTCCTCTATAATTGGCGATGGTTTGTTCACTGATGATCGGGCGGTAAGAGGCAACAAAATGAAGCCTTTTTTCAAGAGACAGTCTATTGAATTATGTTTACATATGTGCTATTATGTTGACACGATAAAAGGGGGAGCGGTTTATCAGAATTTCTTAAGCTTCATTCGCAGCTTGTGTATCAATCGGTACAGTTCTTATCTAAAGAGAGGGAATGAGATCGTCTGTCTTATCCGTATACAATAAGACAGACATCTTGTCTTGTGAATTACCCGATATTTTATTGATTGTCAGGATATTTTCAGTTCTTCCAGCATTTCGTATACGGTTTTTTGGTTTCCGGGATGTCTTTTATATGGTGCGATTTCACATAGTGGTTTTAATACAAATTCTCTTTTATGCATCTCGACATGCGGGATACATAAGTTTTCTGTATTCAGGAGAAGATCGTCATAAAATATAATATCCAGATCCAGGGTTCGCGGTCCCCAGCGGAGAATTCTCTCTCGCCCGGCATTCTGTTCAATCTGATGCACTCTGTTTAAAAGTTCTTCCGGAGTCAACAGTGTGCGCAGTTCCAGGCAGCCATTCAGGAATTGGTCTTGATCGGTGACTCCATAAGGCTCTGTCACAAGGAAGGAAGAGAGTTTTGTTACTTTGCAGCCCGGGGTTTCGCCCAGAGCATGAACGGCCTGGTTTAGATATCCTTCTTTGTCACCCATGTTAGAACCTAGTGCAATGTAAGCTGTGTGCCAGCAGCGTTCGATTTCTATGGAGACGGTCTCCAGGGACATGCCGATTGGCGCCCATGGTTTTTTGATTTCCAGGCAAATCCGTTCTAGCCTCGGGGTATTTAGAAGCAATGTCTCTGCAAGAGCTTCTGCTGCACGTTCAATTAATTGATAAGTATGTTCTTGAAGGAAGTGTTGGATAAATTGGCAGGTTTCCCCATAATGAATGGAAGCTGTCAGGTCATCGGTCAGTCCCGCTTCGCGGGTATCGGTGTAAAGGATTGCCGAAACAAGAAATTTTTGTCCTAGGGTATTTTCTTCCGGGAAAACGCCATGTTTAGCGAAAACTTCCAGGTTTTTAATCTTAATTTTATCCATGATATTCTCCTTAATTCACAGAATGTTCCCGCAATATTGCTTCTGTCATCTGGATAGCGCGGCGGTTAGCGCGTACGTCATGTACTCTGACGAAAGAGCATCCCTTGGTTATTCCATAAACGGTGGTGACAAGAGTTCCTTCTTCTCTTTGGTCGGCAGGAAGGTCCAGAGTTAGGCCAATGACGGATTTTCGTGAGGTTCCCAGTAAGACCGGGTATCCCAGCCGGTGCATGCAATCAATTTTGCGGATGATTTCAAGGTTCATTTCGTAATTTTTGCCAAATCCTACACCAGGATCCAGAATAATCTTGTCATCGGAGATTCCGGCAGCTTTGGCAAGTCGTATGCATTCTTCCATATCATTCAGGAAATCCGGCAGAAACTGCTGGTAAATGGCTTCCTTTCTGTTATGCATCAGGCAGCAGGCAGCCTGGTGCCTGGCGATTAGAGCAGCCATCTGTTCATCATATTTCAGCCCCCAGATGTCGTTGACTAAGTCGGCTCCGGCTGTTAGCGCAGCTTCTGCTACGGCGCTTTTGTAGGTATCAACAGAGACAGGAACGTCGAATTCCTGTTTTAGTCTTTCGATGACGGGAACTACCCGTTCTATTTCTTCCTGGTCTGTAATCTGTGAGTGCCCCGGTCTTGTGGATTCGCCTCCTACGTCCAGAATATCGGCGCCATCAGAGACCATTTCTCCGGCATGTTTTAGTGCGGCATCCAGATTTTGGAATTTTCCGCCATCGGAGAAGGAATCCGGGGTTACATTCAGAATTCCCATAATATAGGTGTGGTTTGCAGTGTCAAAATTTTTATTTCCAATAATCATATTGTTATCTCCATATTCTTTTTTGTTGTACTCCAGTTACATTCCGGCTCGGCAGGACAGGCAAAGCAAGTGCGGGAGGCTTTGTCGCTTTCATATAGCAGATTTTCCAGCAGGATAGCGTTTTCCCTAAGTTTTCTGTGCCCGCGGATTGCAGTAAGAATTTCCTGCTGTTCTGCAGGAGTGAATCGGATCCTTTCCGGCATGTCGGAAAGAATAATTCCGGCAATCTCAGCACTTTTGATTTCGTGAGGGATCCCTTCTTCATATTGGGCATATTTTCCAATATCGTGAAGAAGAGCAGCAGCATAAATACTCTCCTTTTTTAGACCCAGATTCCGCTCCAGATTTCGGATATAGGCAATCCTTGCCACAGCAAGCAGGTGGTCCATCTGGTGGCAGCAAAAGAGCCGTCCTTTTTCAAGAGCGGCGAGTTTTGCATAAGAAGCGGTATAGAGAGGATGGTTTTGTATAAAAAATAACTGTTCCATGCTGTTACCTCCGCAGCATTTGGAAAAAGCGTTCTTCCAGTGCCGGATCACATTCGAATTCGCCTCGTTTTGCCAGTGTTACGGTCTGGCTTCCCGGTTTTTTAATGCCTCGCATGGTCATACACATATGCTCTGCTTCCAGCATAACCATAACGCCCTTGGGCTGCATATGGGTCATCAATGCATCGGCAATCTGGTCTGTCAGCTGTTCTTGAAGCTGCAGCCTCCTGGCAAATACTTCTACGGTCCGGGCAAGCTTGCTTAAACCTACGACCCTGCCGTTAGGAATGTAGGCAATGTGCGCCTTGCCATAGAAGGGGAGCATATGGTGCTCGCAGGTGGAGTAAAAAGTAATATCTTTTTCCAGAACCATTTCGCTGTTGTCTGTGCGGAAGGTTTTACTTAAGTGGACGGCAGCATCCTGATCCATGCCATTGTAGAGTTCTGTATACATTCTTGCAATTCTGTCAGGGGTCTCTATAAGCCCCTCCCGATTCACGTCTTCTCCCATACCTTCCAGAAGGAGGCGCACAGCCTGTTTGATTTTTTCCTGATCTATCATGATTCTATCCTTTTCTATTTTGTATTTATTGTAATATGGTGCACTGTCTTCATAATCTCTCCCAGATAAGACAGGGAGCCAAAAGCAAGAATAATGTCATCTTCTTTCGCTTCTGACAGAGTGCTTTCCACGGCCGTTTTTTCATCCGGTTCAGATTGGATGGAGATATCCGGCGGACAGTATTTTTGCATTACTTCAGCCAGCATTTCTGCCGGAAGTGAACGCTTCCGGTCGGGAAGTGTAAGGGTATGGATTGACTTTGCCAAAGGAGCCATGACGGCAGCAATTTTCTCGTATTCTTTATCTTTAAAAACGCCCATGATGTAAATGAGGCGCCTTCCGGGAAAATAAGACTCCAGGGTTTCGCGGAGACAAATGGCGGCAGCTTCGTTGTGAGCGCCGTCAATAAAAAAGAGGGGAGTATGGCAGAGGCAGGTGAACCGTCCCGGCCATATGGTTTTCTGGAAACCTTTGTTTATGGAGTCCGAAGAAACAGGATATCCCAATGTCTGCAGGGCGCCAAGAATCTCCAATGTCGTGATTGCGTTATCAAGCTGGTGTTTCCCGGCAAGAGAACAGTGGAAAGGAACATAGTTTTTATAAAGAAAAGTCTGTCCTTCATAGTTTTCTTCCAGGATATAGGCAAGACTTTTATCCGCAGGATGAAAGGGGCATCCGCAGTCTTTTGCAGAATCGGCAAGGATTTTCATAACCTGTGGAAGCTGAGGGGCGGAAATGACAATACAGCCGGGTTTCATGATGCCTGCCTTGTTTTCTGCGATCTCTTCCAATGTGTTTCCGATAACGCCCAAGTGATCGCAGCTGATAGATGTAAATACTGCACAGATTGTATTTTCGATAATATTCGTGGCGTCCAAAGCGCCGCCAAGCCCGCATTCCAATACGACAAAATCACAGCCCTGTTCTTTAAAATACAAAAAAGCTATTGCAGTTTCGGCTTCAAATACGGTAGGGCTTCCCTTTCCGGTGTTTTCCATGCGTGCGATAGCTTCCTGAACTTTTTTTGTTAATCTTGCAAATGCAGATTCAGATATCCATTTTCCGTCTACCTGAATGCGTTCCAGATAGGAAACTACTGTCGGTGATACATATCGTCCGGTCCGGTAGCCTGCTTCACTCAATATGGTAGAAGTGTATGCGAGTACAGAGCCCTTTCCATTGGTTCCGGCAATATGTATGAATTTCAGCCCCTTCTGCGGGTCTCCCAGTTCATGCAGCAGTTCCCGGACCGTATCCAAACCAAGTACACTTCCGTATTTCGACACCTTGTCCAAATATACCCTTGCTTCTTTATAGGTCACGTTTCTTATTTCCTTTCTGTGTTTTTTCCTGTCGCTATCATAACACTAAAACAAATGAACTACAAGAGAATTAGTATTTATTTTTTTGTGTACGGAAAGAGATTCTTGCGTTATAATAGAGAGGAAAGTAACAAGAAAGGTAAGATGTGAAATGGATAAGGAAAGAAAGAAAGCTACTATGGAGAAGCTCCGTAATTCAGAAGCAGTGTATGTGATTATGTCTAATTGTACCAGGATGCCGTACGTGGTATGTGATTCTGAGACGTACGATGATGAGGTTTTGGTGTATTATACAGAAGAAGATGCGAAGAAGACAGCAGAGGAGCTTCGTGCAGAAAATATCCCGGTGCAGATTGCACAGGTAGATAAGAAGCAGTTCCTGGCATTCTATAACAGCCTGTTTCCAACAGGTGTGAACTGCATTAAGGTTGGAAAAGGAACGCCGGATGAAATTGCTATTCAGCTGACGGAGTTGATTATCCGTCCAAGTGACGATATGCTTCCGGAAGGGAAGGTAAGGATTGAGAATCCAGAGTTTCATTTGACAGCTCTTTATTTTATGCAGGAGTTCCGACGTCAGGCGAATCCGCAGGTAACGGAAGAGATGAAAGAGATGCAGGAAGAGATGATGACGCATTATAAAGAAGGGCGTTATATTGTGGCATACCAGGAGGAGGGTGAAGGAAAGGAAATGATGCTGCTTAAGCAGAAAGATGGACAGGCATTCCAGCCTTTATTTACAGATTTCCTGGAGTTTCAGAAGTTCCAGCAGTTTCATGGCGGCAAGATGAAGACGGCTGCAGTGGAGGCGGGAAAGATACCGGATATTATGATGCCGGGAGCCGCAGGGGTAACGGTGAATCCTTTTGGTGTGAACCTGCAGCTTAAGATAGAGAGAAAGAAAGCTTGACATTTTAAGTCGGAGATGTTACAACATATATAATATGAATAAGCTTGATAGAGGTGCGGGCTTCATCAGTATTTTTGCGGCTACAGCCGGACAACTGCTGCAAAGAGAAAGGGGAGACTGCCGAAGGAAGTGAGTCTGGTCCGGATACGTTTCCTGGGATACAGCAGAATATGCTGTGTACTGTCACAATAGTGGAGCGCTATCACAGGCTGCGATTGATACCGGAATGAAAGACATTATGCCATGAGCGCGTTTTACTTGTAAGCGTTGTTCATGGCATTTTACGTATAAAGGAAAAGAGAGGGCTTATGATGAAAAAAGTAAAACACAAGTTAGTATGGGCAGTTTCGACGATTGCATTAATGGTAATGTGTTGTCCGGTGATTGCATTTGCGGCAGAAGAAGCAGAAGAGTATGTGCCGTCTATGTATGCGTCTTTCTGGGCGCTGGTGCCTCCGATTGTTGCGATTGTTCTGGCGTTGATTACAAAGGAGGTATATAGTTCCCTGTTTATTGGAATCTTGATGGGGGGACTCTTTTATTCAGGATTTACGTTTGAGACGACGATTACTCATGTATTTCAGGGAGGAATTATCAGTGTATTGTCTGACAGCTACAATGTAGGTATTCTGGTATTTCTGGTTATTCTGGGTATCATGGTATGCCTGATGAACAAGGCGGGCGGTTCGGCAGCGTTTGGGCGTTGGGCCAGCGAACATATTAAGACGCGCGCAGGAGCACAGCTTGCGACGATTGCGCTGGGTGTATTAATTTTTATCGATGATTACTTTAACTGTCTGACGGTGGGAAGCGTTATGCGTCCGGTAACAGATAAGCACAAGGTATCCCGTGCGAAGTTATCTTATCTGATTGATGCTACAGCGGCTCCGGTCTGCATTATTGCGCCGATTTCTTCCTGGGCTGCTGCGGTTACGGGGTTTGTAGAAGGAGAAGACGGGCTTTCTATTTTTGTCCGTGCGATTCCGTACAACTTCTATGCTTTGCTTACAATCGTAATGATGATTGGGCTGGTTGTGATGAACGTAGATTATGGTCCGATGAAGCTGCACGAGGACAACGCAGAAAAAGGTGATTTGTATACAACATCTGACAGACCTTATGCGAATGCAGAGGAAGATGTTATAGAAGGCAAAGGGAAAGTTATTGATCTGGTGTTCCCGATTATTGTTTTGATTATTGCGTGTGTCATTGGAATGATCTACACAGGCGGATTCTTTTCCGGTGAAAGTTTTGTAACGGCATTTTCCCAGAGTGATGCTTCTGTAGGATTGGTGCTTGGAAGTTTCTTTGCCTTTGTGATTACGATTATTTTCTATGTGGCAAGAAGAGTGCTGAAATTTAACGAATGCATGTCCTGCATCCCGGACGGTTTCAAGGCGATGGTTCCGGCCATCCTGATTCTGACTCTGGCATGGACGTTGAAAGCGATGACAGACAGCCTTGGAGCGGCAGAGTTTGTAGCGGGAGTTATGGAAAATGCAGCGGGCGGACTGGTGAATTTGCTTCCGGCTATTATTTTCCTGGTAGGCTGTTTCCTGGCGTTTGCGACAGGTACATCCTGGGGAACTTTCGGTATCCTGATACCGATTGTAGTTGCTGTATTTGCCGGGACGAATGAAAACATGATGATTATGTCCATCTCAGCATGTATGGCAGGCGCCGTGTGCGGCGACCACTGTTCACCGATTTCTGATACTACGATTATGGCGTCGGCAGGAGCACAGTGTAACCATGTGAACCATGTGTCTACACAGCTTCCTTATGCGATTACAGTTGCGGCAGTTTCTTTTGTTACATACATCATATCAGGCTTTGTGCAGACTCCGGTTGTTGCGCTTCCGATTGGAATTATTTTGATGCTTTTGGTATTGTATGTAATTAAGAAGAAAGAAGAGCAGGCAGCAAAATAAATTTATATCTGAAATAGGAAAGAGGGTTTGTCCCTCTTTTTTATTTTTCCAAAAAGTGTTATGATTGACCTGATATGGTTAGAATAATGACTAGAAAATAAAATGGAGAGAATTTATATGAGTGTAAAGGATTTAAATCAATATGAATTGGTTCAGGAAAAGGATTTAAAAGACCTGAAAAGCAAAGGATATTTATTAAAGCATAAAAAGAGCGGAGCCAGGATTGTACTGATGGAAAATGATGACGATAACAAAGTGTTTTCTATTGGCTTTCGGACACCGCCGGAGGACAGTACGGGGCTTCCCCATATTCTGGAACATTCCGTCCTGTGCGGATCTAAGAATTTCCCGGTGAAAGATCCTTTTGTGGAGTTGGTAAAAGGATCTTTGAACACATTTTTAAATGCTATGACTTACCCGGATAAGACCGTGTACCCGGTGGCAAGCTGCAATGATAAGGATTTCCAAAATCTGATGCATGTATATATGGATGCTGTGTTTTATCCGAATATTTACAAATATGACGAGATTTTCCGGCAGGAAGGATGGAGTTATAGTCTGGAAGATAAAGATGCGGAGCTTTCGTATAACGGAGTTGTGTACAATGAGATGAAAGGTGCATTTTCCTCGCCGGAAGGCGTACTTGACCGGGTAGTTCTGAATACACTTTTTCCGGATACTTCTTATGCAAATGAATCCGGCGGAGATCCGGAAGTGATTCCGCAGCTTACCTATGAGCAGTTTCTTGCTTTTCATAAAAAGTATTATCATCCGTCCAACAGTTATATTTATCTGTACGGCGATATGGATATGGAAGAGAAGCTTCTCTGGCTTGACCGGGAGTATTTAAGTCAATTTGACACAGAAAAAATAGATTCAGAGATTCGGTTTCAGGAACCATTTTCCGAAATAAAAGAGGTGGAGATACCTTATTCGATTGCCAGTGATGAAGCAGAGGAAGATAATACGTACTTGTCTTACAGCAAGGTAATTGGAACCAGTCTGGATAAAGAGCTTTATATGGCGTTCGAAATTCTTGATTATGCGCTGCTCTCAGCGCCGGGAGCGCCGCTTAAGAAGGCATTGGTGGACGCGGGGATTGGTAAGGATATTCTGGGTTCCTATGATAATGGAATCTATCAGCCTATATTCTCCGTTATTGCTAAAAATGCCAATGCCGGGCAGAAGGAGGAATTTGTCCGGGTTATTGAGAATGTGCTGAGAGACATAGCGGAGAATGGACTGAATCGTAAAGCGCTGGAGGCGGGGATTAATTATCAGGAATTCCAGTATCGGGAGGCGGATTATGGACGTTATCCCAAAGGACTGATGTATGGCCTTCAGATTCTGGATAGCTGGCTGTATGACGACGAAAAGCCGTTTATCAATATAGAAGCGCTGGATACTTTTGCATTCTTAAGAAGCCAGATGGATACCGGATATTTTGAAGAGCTAATCCGCAGATATTTACTTGACAATACACATGGAGCAATCGTAGTGGTAAAACCGGAGCGGGGCAGAACTGCCCGCATGGATAAAGAGCTTAGCGAGAAGCTTCAGGCGTATAAAGCAGGGCTTTCTGAGGAGGAGGTCGAAGAACTTGTGAGACGTACCCATGAGTTAGAAGCTTATCAGTCGGAACCATCAACAGAAGAAGAGCTGGCGACAATTCCGGTGCTCAGGAGAGAAGATATTTCCAGAGAGATTGCTCCGATATACAACGAAGAAATGGAGATTGCGGGTATTCCCACCGTCTTCCATGAAATTGGTACGAATGGAATCGGTTATATAGATTTATTGTTTGATTTATCCGGGGTGCCGGAAGAGATGCTTCCCTATGTTGGAATTTTACAGGCTGTGCTTGGAATTATAGATACGGAAAATTATGAATATGGCGAATTGTTTAATGAGATAAATGTGCATACCGGTGGTATTGGGACGTCTCTGGAGCTGTATCCGAATGTGACGAACGTCCGGGAGAAGGAATTTAAAGCAACTTTTGAAATCAAAGCAAAAGCGCTGTATGACAAACTTCCGGTTGCATTTGCCATGATGAAGGAGATCCTTACGAAGTCAAAATTATCCGATGAAAAGCGTTTAAAAGAAATCCTTGCAATGACCAGTTCGCGTCTTCTGATGCGTTTCCAGTCTTCCGGACATACGACGGCGGCTCTCCGCGCGATGTCTTATGCGTCTCCGTCTGCCAAACTCAAGGATATGACGAGTGGTATTGAGTTTTATCAGAAGGTAGCGGCGATTGAAAAGGATTTTGACAATGAAAAAGAAAAGTTAATCAGCAATCTTGAGAAGCTTGTGAAAATGTTGTTCCGGGCGGATAATATGATGATGAGTTACACGGCGGAGCGCGCCGGGCTGGAAGGCCTGGAGGCGCAGGTTGCTGACCTGAAGAGCGGATTATTTATGGAAGATCTGGCTTTGAATCAGACACCATGTGTCATTCACTGTGAGAAGAAGAATGAAGGCTTCAAGACGGCGTCAAAAGTGCAGTATGTGGCGAGAGTAGGCAACTTCATCGACAACGGCGCATCTTATACCGGGGCGCTGCAGATTCTCAAGGTTATTATGGGATACGAATACCTGTGGCAGAATATTCGTGTGAAGGGCGGAGCTTATGGATGTATGAGCAACTTTAACCGTATTGGAGAAGGATTTTTTGTGTCTTACCGTGATCCGAATCTGAAACGTACCATGGAAATCTACGAGGGTGTGGCAGAGTATCTGCGGAATTTTACAGTCAGTGATTACGATATGAATAAATACATTATCGGAACCATGAGTAATCTGGATCAGCCCATGACGCCTGCGGCAAAGGGTGACCGTTCCATGAATCTGTATATGAACCATGTCAGCGCCAAGATGATCAGGGAGGAGAGAAATCAGGTACTGGATGCGACCCAGGAGGATATCCGGGAGCTTGCACAGGTGGTAGAAGCTATGATGAAAGCAGAGCAGATCTGTGTAATTGGAAGTGAAGATAAAATAGAAGAGAACAGTGATATGTTTGAGAATGTGACAAGTTTTTAAGTGAAAGGGAACGTATGAAGAAAGACTTTAAATCAGGGTTTGTAACTTTAATCGGACGTCCGAATGTAGGAAAGTCTACACTGATGAATTATCTCATCGGGCAGAAGATTGCCATTACCTCCAATAAACCGCAGACAACGAGAAACCGCATACAGACGGTCCTGACAACAGAGGACGGGCAGATTGTATTTGTGGATACGCCGGGAATACACAAAGCGAAAAACAAGCTGGGAGAATATATGGTTCATGTGGCGGAGCGCACTCTGGACGAGGTGGATGTGGTACTGTGGCTCGTGGAGCCGACTACATTTATCGGAGCGGGAGAAAGGCATATTGCTGAGCAGCTCAGGAAGATAAAGACGCCGGTGATTCTGGTCATCAATAAAGTGGATATGGTGAAGAGGGAAGAAGTGCTTCCGGCAATTGCAGCGTATAAGGATCTGTATGAGTTTGCAGAAATTGTTCCGGTGTCGGCAAGAAACGGGGACAATACAGAGGAACTTGTGAAGGTGATTCTGAAATATCTGCCCTATGGCCCGCAGTTTTATGATGAGGACACGGTTACCGATCAGCCGGAGCGGCAGATTGTGGCAGAGCTGATCCGGGAAAAGGCGCTCCACAGCCTGAACGAAGAAATCCCACATGGGATTGCGGTTGCAATTGACCGGATGAAAATGCAGAACAAAGTGATGCATATTGATGCTACGATTATCTGTGAACGAGAATCCCACAAGGGGATTATTATTGGAAAACAAGGAAATATGTTGAAGAAAATCGGCAGCACGGCCCGCTATGAAATTGAGAAAATGCTGGATTGCAAGGTGAATCTGAAGCTTTGGGTGAAGGTGAAGAAGGACTGGCGGGACAGTGAATTTTTGATGAAAAATTTTGGATACCGGGAAGATGAATAAAAAGAACCCTTCATAGGAGAAGCTAATCCCAAACAGAGGATGAGGTGATTCTATGAAAGAAAAATATTGGGTGCAATTCATGGCGTCCGGGAGAGTCGATGATTATTTGCTGTACAGGGCAGAAAATGTGGGAGAAATCCCTTACTATGCCGCAGATGGGCAGAAGGATATAGAAGGCAGAGGAAAGTGCATTGAATCAGGTGACGGTTACGGGGATGGTGCTTTCAGCCACTCCTGTGGGTGAATATGATAAAAGAGTGGTGATTCTGACAAAAGAAAGAGGGAAGGCAGCCGTATTTGCGCGAGGGGCAAGGAGGCCAAATAGTCCCCTGGCAGGTATGGTAAATCCCTTTTCTTTTGGAGAATTTACCGTTTATGAGGGGCGGACATCTTATACGATGGTGTCGGCCTCTATTTCCAATTATTTTGCAGAACTCAGGGAAGATATAGAAGGAGCCTATTATGGTTTTTATTTTTTGGACATTGCAAATTATTATGCAAAAGAAGGAAATGACGAGACAGAGCTTCTGAAATTGTTATATCAGACGTTCCGGGCACTTTTGAAACCATCCATTCCGAACCGGCTGATTCGTTATATTTTTGAATTGAAGACAATTAGTATCAATGGAGAAGCACCGCAGGTGTTCCAGTGCGTGGTATGCGGAAAGAATGACCAGCCGGCTGTTTTTAGCGTAAGAAGAAGAGGCTTGGTGTGCGAAAGATGTGGTCAGGGTATTTCCGATGGGGTGCGGCTTTACCCATCCACGTTACATACATTGCAGTATATTGTGAGTACACCGGTGGAAAAACTATACACATTTACAGTATCGGAAACCGTTTTAAGAGAGCTTGGGATAGTGGTTGGAAACTATATGGATGCGTGTGTAGATAAGAAGTTCAAATCGTTGGAAATCCTGGAACAATTGGTGGGTCTGCCATAGTGTGGGACGAGAGAGAAAGGTCATTTTTTAGGCTTGCAAAGTATACGGGATAACTGTATAATATTTACAATTATTGTTTCTAATAGAAGGGAAGGATGAGGAAGATGGTAGAAAAAACAATGGATAAGATTGTAGCGTTGGCGAAGTCAAGAGGATTCGTATATCCAGGCTCTGAGATTTACGGCGGTCTTGCGAATACATGGGATTATGGGAATCTTGGTGTAGAGCTTAAGAACAATGTGAAGAAGGCGTGGTGGCAGAAGTTTGTGCAGGAATCCCCGTATAATGTGGGCGTGGATTGTGCGATTCTTATGAATCCCCAGACATGGGTAGCGAGCGGGCATCTGGGAGGATTCAGTGATCCTTTGATGGATTGTAAGGAATGCCATGAGCGTTTCCGTGCTGACAAGCTGATTGAAGATTATGCAAAAGAGCATGGAATTGATATAGGAGAGAGCATTGACGGATGGAGCCATGAACAGATGGAAGCTTTTATTGCGGAGCATGAGATTCCATGTCCTACCTGCGGCAAGCACAATTTTACCGAAATCCGTGAATTCAATCTGATGTTTAAAACTTTCCAGGGAGTTACAGAGGATGCTAAGAATACGGTTTATTTAAGACCGGAAACGGCGCAGGGAATTTTTGTAAACTTTAAGAATGTGCAGCGCACTTCCAGAAAGAAACTTCCATTTGGTATCTGTCAGATTGGTAAGTCCTTCCGTAATGAAATTACACCTGGTAACTTTACATTCCGTACCAGAGAGTTTGAGCAGATGGAGCTGGAGTTCTTCTGTGAGCCGGATACAGACCTTGAATGGTTTGCTTATTGGAAGAAATTCTGCCTTGACTGGCTGTTTTCGCTGGGACTTAAGGATGAAGAAGTCCGTTATCGGGATCATGACAAAGAAGAGCTTTCTTTCTACAGTAAAGCGACGACAGATGTAGAATTCTTGTTCCCCTTTGGCTGGGGTGAACTGTGGGGCATTGCAGACAGAACGGATTATGACCTGACACAGCATCAGAACGTATCCAAGCAGGACATGTCCTATTTTGATGATGAAAAGAAGATAAAGTATGTTCCATATGTTATTGAACCTTCTCTGGGCGCAGATCGTATGGTGCTTGCATTCCTGTGCAGTGCATATGATGAAGAAGAACTGGAAGGCGGGGATGTGCGGACGGTTCTTCATTTCCATCCGGCGCTTGCTCCGGTTAAGATTGGTGTGCTTCCGCTTTCTAAGAAGCTGAACGAGGGAGCAGAGAAAGTATATGCACAGCTTTCTAAGAAATATAACTGTGAGTATGATGACCGTGGAAATATCGGTAAGCGCTACCGCCGCCAGGATGAGATTGGAACACCATTCTGTGTAACCTATGATTTTGAATCTGAGGAAGACGGAGCAGTTACGGTACGTGACAGAGACACCATGGAACAGGAAAGAGTAAAAATTGAAGATCTTGCCGCTTACTTTGAGAAGAAATTTGAGTGGTAAGAGAATAAAAGTATGAAAAAGGACGCCGTTGGCGCCCTTTTTTCTATTCAGCTTTTTTCTTCGCTGCGTAGTATTCAGGATGTAATCTTCTGTCTCTGAATTCGGCTGCTGCCGTAAAGAGTACATCTGTAGAAGAGTTCAGCCCTGTTTCACAGGAATCCTGGATAACACCAATAATGAAACCAACGCCAACTACCTGCATGGCAACTTCGGACGGAATTCCGAACAGGCTGCATGCCATAGGAATCAGCAGCAAAGAACCGCCTGCCACACCGGAAGCTCCGGCTGCACTGAGTGCGGAGAGCACACAGAGGATAAGAGCCGTTCCGAAGTCTACACTGATATCCAGTGTATTAGCAGCGGATAATGCCATTACAGAAATTGTGATGGCGGCTCCGGCCATATTAATGGTGGCGCCAAGCGGGATGGAGATGGAATACTGTTCTTCATCCAATCCCAGTTCTTTACAGAGCTCCATGTTTACCGGAATGTTAGCAGCAGAGCTTCGTGTGAAAAATGCAGTAATAAAACTCTTCGTCAGACATTTAAATACGAGTGGATAGGGATTCTTTCTAATGCACAGGAATACGATAATCGGGTTCATAACCAGCGCAACGAAAGCCATACTTCCGACTAACACAAGAATCAGCCGTCCATAAGACAGCAGAGCGCTGAGTCCGGATGTGGAAATAACATTAAAAATAAGCCCCATGATACCGAAGGGAGCAAAGCTGATGACCCATTTTACTGCTGTGGAAATTGCAGAAGAAAAATCATCAAGCAGCAGCTTGGTAGAATCGGATGCGCATTTCAGAGCAACACCAAAGATACACGCCCATGCAAGGATACCTATGTAGTTTGCATCTACGATAGATCCGACCGGGTTAGATACCACATTCATTAACAGATTTTTCAAAACTTCGCCAACACCGCTGGGCGGAGCCATATCTTCGCCTGCAGCTTCGGCAAGTGTCAGTGTAACCGGAAAGAGCTTACATGCAATAACGGATACAAGCGCCGACATGACATTGCCCAGCATATAGAGCATGACGATAAATCCCATATTTGTCTTCTGACCCTGCCCCATATGTGCCAGAGAACTCATAACAAGGAAGAATACCAGAAGCGGCGCAATCGCTTTCAAAGCACCAACAAACAAATCCCCCAAGAGCGCTATTACGGTTACCTTTGGAATCACTAGCCCGAGAATAATACCTATGATGAGACCACAGATAATTCTCAGCACGAGACTGATGCTGTTCCATTTTTTCATTACGTTTTTCATACCAATTTTTGCAGATATATTTACGGGATATATCTGCTCTCCTCTCTTTCTCATTTTGTTTTCCCCGATAATGGTATTATCGCATATCTTTGTAAATAATGCCATATAAAAAATGAAAAATAGGAATTTTTTTGTAAAAAATCACTGCATAAAGTAAAAAATAGATTGTATGGGGTTCTTAAGAATGCTATACTATTTATACAGTGACGAACGTGTAAGGAGGCGTTTGGAACAGAAGTAAGGATAAAAAATAGCCATCAGGGGAAGATGGCGGTGATTTGGGAGGAAAAGACCAATGGGAGAAATGAAAAATGATGGTATGATGTGGGCGCTTGTGAAAGAGAAACCGGAAGAAGGGCTGTGGATGAAGAGAGTCCCGGTTCCGGAAGTGGGGCCGAATGATGTGAAGATTAAGATTCATAAGACGGCAATCTGTGGGACGGATGTACACATCTATCAGTGGAATGACTGGGCGCAGCATACGATTCCGATAGGGCTTACGGCCGGACATGAATATGTGGGAGAGGTTGCAGAGGTAGGTCCCGGCGTACAGGGATTTAAGCCGGGCGACCTGGTGTCCGGCGAAGGACATATTACCTGTGGAAAATGCAGGAACTGTCTGGAAGGCCATAAAGAGAACTGCAAGGATGCAAAAGGAGTCGGCGTGAACAGAAGTGGTGCATTTGCAGAATATCTGGTCATTCCATCTTCGAATGTGTGGCCGTGTAATCCGAATATCCCGGAGGAGATGTACGCAATTTTTGATCCGTTTGGAAATGCTACCCATACGGCTCTTTCTTATGATATGCTTGGGGAAGACGTATTGATCGCGGGAGCCGGGCCAATTGGATGTATGGCGGCTGCAATTGCCAAATTCTCAGGGGCAAGACATGTTGTGGTAACGGATTTGAACCCATACCGTCTGGAGCTGGCAGAAAAGCTTGGCGCTACCAGAACGGTTAATCTGAAAGAAGAGACGCTTCCGGAAGTTATGAAAGCGATTGGGATGACGGAAGGGTTTGACGTAGGGCTCGAGATGTCCGGTTCTCAGGCAGGTCTTCACGATATGATTCACAATATGAAGCACGGGGGAAATATCGCGTTGCTTGGACTGCAGAGAGCGGATGCGAAGGTAGATTTGGAGACGGTTATTTTCAACGGATTGAATCTCCGCGGTATTTATGGAAGAAAGGTGTGGGATACCTGGTATAAGATGTCAACCATGCTCCAGGCAGGACTGGATATTTCGCCGATTATCACACATCACTTCGACATCAAAGACTATGAAAAAGGTTTCGAGGCAATGATTTCCGGTATGTCAGGAAAAGTAATCCTGGACTGGGCACATGTGAACGATTAAGAGAGAAGAAGGAAGGTTGATACCGATGGAAAGAAAAGATGATATTTTAAATATTTATGCAAAGGAAGTAGAGGATATTAAAGATGCGGGCCTTTTTAAAGGTGAAGCGCCTTTTGTGTCCCCACAGGGAGCAAGAGTAAAGATGGAGGACGGAAGAGAGCTTCTCTGTATGTGTGCCAATAACTATCTTGGGTTGGGAGACAATCCCCGGCTGATTGAAGCTGCGAAGCGTACCTATGATGAGAAAGGGTATGGCGTTGCCTCTGTTCGTTTTATCTGCGGAACACAGGACATTCACAAGAAATTAGAGAAGAAGATTTCTGATTTTTTGGGAACGGATGATACCATCCTTTACTCTTCCTGTTTTGATGCTAACGGAGGATTGTTTGAGACACTTCTTACGGCGGATGATGCGGTCATCAGTGATGAATTAAATCACGCTTCTATTATCGACGGCGTTCGTCTGTGTAAAGCAAAAAGGTTCCGTTATAAGAATAATAATATGGAAGACCTTGAGGCACAGCTTAAGGCGGCAGATGAAGCAGGCGCGAGAATCAAGCTGATTGCGACAGATGGGGTGTTCTCTATGGATGGAATCATCTGCAACCTAAAGGGAGTGTGCGACCTGGCAGATAAGTATCATGCACTGGTAATGGTAGATGACAGCCATGCAGTGGGATTTGTAGGAAAGACAGGCAGGGGTACTCCGGAGTATTGTGGTGTTCAGGGACGAGTTGACATTATCACGGGAACCTTAGGCAAAGCGCTGGGCGGAGCATCCGGCGGCTATACATCAGGACGTAAGGAGATTATTGATCTTCTTCGCCAGAGAAGCCGTCCGTACCTGTTTTCCAATTCCCTTGCACCGGCAATTGCAGGCGCAAGCATCGAGCTGTTTGATATGCTGGATGAGAGCACAAAGTTGCGCGATCATTTGGAAGAAGTGACTGCTTATTATCGCAAAAAGCTGGTAGATAATGGGTTTGACATTATTCCGGGAACTCATCCCTGTGTGCCGGTTATGCTGTATGATGAAAAGACAGCGGCAGAATTTGCAAAGCGTATGATGGACAAAGGTGTGTATGTGGTAGCTTTCTCCTATCCGGTAGTGCCGAAGGGAAAAGCAAGAATCCGTACGCAGGTATGTGCAAGCCATACGAAGGAAGATATAGATTTTATTGTGCAGTGTTTCAAGGAAGTAAGAGAAGAAATGAAAGCTGAATAAAATACGGGATAAGTGATTGCGCTATGCAGAGATAATCCGGCTGCATAGCGCAATCTTTTTGTTGTGGTGCAGTAGTGTGCGTGGTATAATTTATGCATATTGAAATCGAAATTACGTAAAGGAGGAACGCAAGTGAGAAAATTAATGAAGTTATGGGCAGTGGTTCTGGTAACCAGCCTGTTGGCAGGAAGTTTCCTGCCGGCACAGTCCGTGGAGGCGGCAGAAAGTACTCCGACATTTGCCGTGGATGAGGACGGTAATGTGAATGCTGCGGAAGATTATGACGGACCGCGCATTGTAAAAATCCGCGTCTTGACAGAAGGAAACTTTTTGGAAATCTACTGGGACAGATATGTGGACGAAAATGAAGCGATAGATGTGGATAATTTCGTTTTAAAAAATGGTGATACAAAAATTACTCTGGAAAGAAAAAATGAGTATTACGAGTATTACGGGGAACTTACAAATACCCTCTATTTTGACAAAGAGAATCAGGAAATTGCTGCGACAGACGCCCAAAGCATGGCAAGGCTGGACGAAAATCTGCACATGTCAAGCATTTATTTTAGTGGAACGATTGATATTTCTAAAGGGCTGACGCTGGAAGTGTCAGGGGCAACGATTAAGGACCAAAACGGAAAAAGCGCCCAGGATGCAGTCTATACGAATATCCCATATATGAGCTTTTATACACAGTCTGTTGTGTCAGAGACCGGCATTGTGGTGAAAGCTGATGGCAGTGTTGCCTATTCTTCCCTTGAAAAGGCTGCGGAGCAGATTGATATTATGCTGGGAAAGACAGAGAATGGTATTGCGGCGAACATGAAGGCATATAACTGTTCTCTGGCGGTGTACAGCCCGCACCAGAATGTATATCTGATACCGGAACACCGCTATTGGTTTAATAAGGAAATGTACGATGTGGAAGGATATGGCGGAAGTCCCTACAATAACTGCGTATCTTCCATTGCAGAACAGAATATTATCCGTACCAGGAATAATACAAGCGATTGGTATCTGAATACTATGTATACCAATGAAAATATACTGATCCATGAATTCGGACACTGTGTAAAGTCTGTGGGAATGGATCTTCTGGAAGACAAGACCTTAAGTAATGAGTTCCTTGCAGCGTATAATCATGCGGTAGAGAATAATCTTTGGCCGAATACTTATGCTATTTCTAATGCAGATGAATTCTTTGCCACGATGTGTACCATTTGGTTTAATGTAATGGATGAAGCGCCGAACTGGCAGGACGGTGTGCGCAGCCCGGTAAATACCAGAGAAGAGCTGCGTCAGTACGATCCGCAGACTTATGCGGTATTTGAAAAAATTTTACCGGATACAACTTTACCGTCTCCTTGGGACAGTGAGATCCCTGATACTTACCATGATGAGAATTTTGACCCGGATTTAGTACCGGATCCAGAACCGATACCTGCAGATGTGAGTGGGCTTAAAAATGCAGTGGACGCAGCGGAAGAGCTTGCAGAGGCGGAATATACCCAAGAGTCCTGGAAGAAGGTTGCGGATGAGCTTACGAAAGCAAAAGAACTGTTGGAAAATGTTCCGGATGAGGAAAACCAGGCTGTAGTTGATGAACAGACAGAAGCCTTACAGAAGGCAATTAAGGAGCTGGAGAAGGTATCAGAGCCAGATCCCGATCCCGATCCGGATCCGACACCCGACCCGGATCCAGAGCCGACACCCGACCCAGATCCAACGCCTGACCCGACACCAACGCCGGATCCAGAGCCGACACCCGACCCGGAACCGGTAAAACTGCCGTTTGAAGATGTTGTGGAAACAGAATGGTATTATGATGCGGTGTATTATAATTATACGAATGGTTTGATGACAGGGCTTAATGATACCTGTTTTGGAACGAATGATCCGTTGGCGCGCGCACATTTTACGACGATTCTCTATAGAATGAATGATACGCCCGAAGTGATGTATAAGGCCATATTCCCGGATGTCCCGTATGGAGCATGGTTTACATCTTCAGTTCTTTGGGCCGCTGATACGGGGGTAGTTACCGGCTATAGTGATTCCGGCAGATTTGGACCGTCTGACAATATTAACCGCGAGCAGATGGCGGTGATGATGTACCGTTACGCGCAATATAAAAAGTATGAATCGGAAGCTCCGGCGGATATCAGCAATTTTAGTGATGCGGCAAGTGTGACAGCGTATGCGAAGGAAGCGATGGAATGGGCGGTAGGAAATAAAATTATTTCCGGTAAAGATAACGGAACCGTACTCGATCCATTGGGGAATGCAACACGTGCAGAATGTGCGACTATTATTATGAGATTTATAGAAAATGTAGCAAAATAACGCAGTAGAATATTCGTGACTGCAAAATAACAGGGAAGAGTTCTTCACCGGAAAATAACAGATGGTGCAGCCTCTTCCCTGTATAAATAAAAGGAAGGACGGATATGGGAAAAAAGAAAGGAATTTTACTTGCGGGTCCCGGAACCAGCCATATGGATGCATTGGAGAAAACAATAGCGGCACTGGAGCGGGATATAGAAGAACATTTCCCGGAATATCAGATTTACCGTGCATTTACCAGTCAGCGGATTGTTAAAAAGTTGAAAAAGAACCAGATACCGGTTCTTGATGTGAAAGAGGCGCTGGAGCGCATGACTTTGGACGGTGTAAAGATTTTGGCAGTTCAGTCTTCACATGTAATTAACGGGATGGAATACGACAATATGAGAAAAATCCTGACAGAATATGAAGACAGATTTGAAAAAGTATCTGTGAGCGCTCCGCTTCTAAGTAATGCAGAGGATTACAAAAAAGTGGTTCATACGATTATGGAAAATGTAAGAATTGCTGAGGATGAGGCACTTGTGTTGATGGGACACGGGACGGGACATCACGCCAATTCCGCATATCCGGCGCTGGAATATACCTTTCATCTGCTGGGGTATCCGCAGGTGTTGGTTGGAACGGCAGAGGGATTCCCTGATTTGGAAGCTGTTATGACGAAGCTTAGAGTCGCAGAATATAAAAAAGTAACAATCATGCCTTTGATGGTTACGGCGGGCAGCCATGTCAGAAAGACAATGGCGGGAGAAAGAGAGTCCTGGAAGACAAAGCTTGAGGAAGCAGGTTATGAAATAGAGGTTATGGAAAAAGGACTTGGCGAGATGAAAGGAATACGGCATCTGTTTCTGGAACATTTACGGGCAGCGATGTAGTCTGTTGAGAGCAAGGTTTTACAATAATGACAGGGAAAGGAAAAAGACGTGATGCAATCTGTGATTCGGATAGGAAGCCGGGAGAGTAAGCTTGCCGTAGCGCAGGCAGAATTTATCCGGCAGAAAATAGAACGGTTTCACCCGGAAGTTAAGACAGAGATTATTACTATGAAGACTACCGGAGACAGGATCCTGGGACGCAGCCTGGAGCAGATTGGCGGGAAAGGCTTATTTGTAAAAGAGCTGGATCAGGCACTTTTGAATGGGGAAATTGATATTTCCGTACATAGTCTGAAGGATATGCCGATGGAAATCTCAGAAGAGCTTCCGATTCTTGCATTTTCAGAACGGGAGGATCCAAGAGATGTGCTGATTTACAGACCGGGCGTTTCTTCGCTGCCGGAGGAGGCGGTAATCGGTACTTCCAGCCGGAGAAGAGGAATTCAAATACAGAAAATGTATCCCCGTGCAGTATGCAGAAGTATCCGCGGTAATGTGCAGACAAGGCTTGAGAAGCTTTCAACGGAAGGATACGACGGGACAATCCTTGCGGCGGCGGGGCTTAGAAGACTGGGAATGGAGTCGGTGGCGGGAAGGTATTTTTCTGTGGAAGAGATGCTCCCGGCAGCGGGACAGGGAATTCTGGCAGTACAGGGGCGTAAGGGAGAATCGTACGCTTTCCTGGAAGGAGTGGATGATCCCGCCAGCAGATATGCGGCGGCAGCAGAGCGGCAGTTTGTACAGGCTCTGGATGGAGGCTGTACTTCTCCGGTGGCAGCTTATGCCAGAGGGAGTGGAAACGAACTCCTTCTGACAGGGTTATATTATAGAGAAGAGACAGAGACTTATTTTACAGATAATATCTGTGGAAATCAGGAAGAAGCGGAAGGCCTGGGTGAGCGACTGGCAGCATCCATGAAGAAACAGGCACAGGAGGCAGACAAAAAATGAGTAAAACAGGGAAAGTGTGGCTTGTGGGAGCGGGGCCGGGAGACGAAGGCCTTTTGACCTTGAAGGCAAAAATGCTGCTGGAAGAAGCGGATGTTATTGTATATGATGCTTTAGTCAGTATGGAAATTTTAAGCCGGATTCCACCGGGTAAACAGATGATTTATGCAGGAAAGCGAGCGGGAAATCATCCGGTTTCGCAGACGGAGATTAACAAAATACTTTTCCGGGAAGCAAAACAAGGGAAAAAGGTGGTGCGCCTGAAGGGAGGCGACCCTTTTATTTTTGGAAGAGGAGGTGAAGAATTGGAACTTCTTGCCGAAGAAGGAATTCCTTTTGAGGTGGTTCCGGGTATCACGTCTGCGTCGGCGGTTCCTGCCTATGCGGGAATCCCTGTTACTCACAGAGATTTTGTCTCTTCTTTCCATGTAGTGACGGCACATCCGAGAGAAAATGGATGCAGGCAGATAGATTTCAAGGCGCTGGTACGCGCGGGAGGTACGTTGGTATTTCT
>NZ_JAOQJU010000016.1:0-13950 GCF_025567385.1 Dorea acetigenes | reverse complement strand
GTTCAGAATTTGCTGTAAGCCTGCGCGCTCTTGGAGCGCAAGTGATAGAGCTGCCGACGATTGAAACCCGTCCGATTCCTCCCGGGAGGGAATTTAAGGAAACTTTGGAAGAATTTGGGAGAACCGGTCGGGAGGCATGGCTTTTGTTCACCAGTCCTGCCGGGGTTCGTATTTTTTTTGCGCAGTTAAGAGAAATGGGAATGGATGTGCGGCGGTTATTCAGAAAGCCTGCAGAAGTGAAAGTGGGAGCAATTGGTTCTGCTACAGAAGAGGTGCTTTCTGAATTTGGAATTTTTCCGGAGGCAGTTCCGAAGGTTTACTGCGCACAGGCGTTGGGAGAGTTGGTAGCAGAGAAGGCTGTGCCCGGGAGCCAGGTGCTGGTATTACGTGCCAGAGAAGGTTCCGGGGAATTGCTTCCGCCCATGCAAAGAGCAGGATTAATAGTAAAAGATATTGGAATTTATGAGACAGTATACAGGAAGCAGGAACACCTACAGGAGAGGCTGAAGGAGATGTTTCAGGCAGGTGAAATTGATGCAGTGACTTTTACCAGCGGTTCTACCGTGAGAGGATTTGCAGAGACATTTGCCGGGAATCTGGATTTACACAGGGTACAGGCAATCTGTATCGGAGAACAGACGGCAGTAGAAGCGGCAAAATACGGAATGCAGATTCAGGTTGCAGAGAAAGCTTCCATAGAGAGTATGGTGGAAAAGATTGTGAAACAATTTGGGAGAAAGTAAGACGATATGGGAAAATATATTAGTAAAAGACTAGGGACAGGCTTGCTTTCGCTTTTTGTACTGGTGACAATTACCTTCTTTTTAACCAGGATGATACCGGGCAGTCCATTTGCGGGAGGCAATGTATCCGAATCGGTGCAGGCGGCAATGGAAGAAGAATATGGGCTTCACGAGCCTGTGATGAAACAGTACCGGAATTATCTGGAAAATCTTTTGCGGGGAGACTTGGGAATTTCCCTGAAAAAACCGGGTGAGACTGTCGCTGGTGTGATTGGGCGCGCATGGAAGGCTACTGCATCGATAGGTGGTCTGGCAATTTTCGTGTCGGTAGTTTTGGGAATCCTGTTGGGAATCTGCCATGCCGTTTCTAAGAACAAAGGAATCAAGGCAGGGATCTTTTTCGGCACGGTGCTTGGAAGCTCCGTGCCGGGATTCGCAGCGGCGCTCATACTTCTTCTGGTATTTGGAGTAAAATTGAAATGGTTTCCTGTGGCAGGACTTTTTTCTCCCGGTAATTATGTACTTCCGGTGGTAGCCCTTGCATTGTATCCAACTGCGGTCATTACGCGGCTTGTAAGCCGTGCCTGCGAAATTGAGATGCAGAAAGATTATGTGATTATGGCACGCGCCAAAGGCCTTACGGAGAAAAGGATTCTTCTTTCACATATCCTGCGCCATGTTTTGATTCCGGTACTGAATTATCTTGGGCCGACGGCAGCATTTTTAATGACGGGAAGCTTTGTGGTAGAGAGTATCTTTACGATTCCGGGGCTGGGGAGAGAATTTGTCAGTTCCATTTCTAATCGGGATTATACGATGATTATGGGGCTTACCATTTTCATGGGAACGGTTGTGATTTTAACGAATCTGTTGGCAGATGTTCTATGTGCGGCGCTGAACCCGGAGATTCGGAAAGGTTTTCGGGAAGGAGCGGGATATGCAGGGATTTAAAGGCAGACAAGGGTATTTGAAAAATAAGTGGATTGTGGCAGGAAGTATTCTTCTTGGCATAATGGTTCTGCTTGCGGTCTTTGTCCCTCTTGTATCTGAATGGTCCTATACGGAGCAAAATGCAGCCGCAAGGAATTTGCTGCCGTCTGCAGAGCATTGGTTCGGCACGGATAAATTCGGAAGAGATATTTTCGTGCGTGTATGGTACGGAACAAGAATCAGCCTGGAGGTTGGGATCATGAGCGCATTTCTTAATGGAATGATTGGCATCTGTTATGGAGGAATCGCCGGATATACAGGCGGGAAAACAGATCTTCTATTCATGCGGCTTGTAGATATTCTGGATGCCATACCGTCTCTATTGTATGTGATTTTAATTATGTTGGTATTGGAACCGGGAATAAAAAGTGTAGTATTTAGTATCTGTGTTTCCGGATGGACGGATACGGCGAGGATTGTGAGGGGAGAGATTCTGCGTTTGAAAAAGCAGGAATTCTGCCTGGCGGCAAAACTTGCGGGGGCAAGGCCTTTTCATATTCTGTTCAGGCATTTACTTCCCAATGCGTCAGGGGCGATTATTGTAAATCTTACATTTTTGATTCCGAAAGCGATTTTTACGGAAAGTTTTTTGAGTTTTATTGGTGTGGGAATTGCGGCGCCTGCGGCCAGCCTGGGGACGCTGATTCGGGAGGCGGAAAGTCAGATGCAGATTTATTCGTATCAGATGCTGTGCCCGATGCTGGCATTATGTGCGTTGGTGCTTGCCATTCATTTGATTGGGTTCGGGATGGAGCAGGAAGGAGCTTGATATGAGTTGGTTAGAGGTGCGGAATTTGAAGGTGGAATTTCACAATCAGGCACAAGTCACACAGGCAGTGAAGGGGATTACCTTTGCAGTAGAAGAAGGTGAAATTGTGGGGCTTGTGGGAGAATCCGGCTCTGGGAAGAGCAGCGCAATGCTGGCGCTTTTGGGGCTTCTGCCTGAGACTGCAAGAGTAACTGTTGAAAAAATCAAAGCAGGAGAAATCGATGTGGCTTCATTTACCGGCAGTAAAAAAAGAGAAGGCGCTTATGAGAAGGCGCTGCGCCTGATCCGGGGGAAGAAAATTGCCATGATCTTCCAGGATCCGGCTGCGTATCTGGATCCGGCCATGAGGATTGGGAAGCAGATAACAGAGACCATTCGCGGGTGCAGAAAGTGTACGGAAGCTGAGGCAAGGGAAGAAGCGGAAGAACTATTAGATATGGTGGGAATTCGTTATCCAAAGAGGCGGATGAGACAGTATCCCTTTGAATTGTCCGGCGGTATGCGCCAGCGGGTTGTGATTGCGATTGCCCTTGCCTGTCATCCCAGGCTTCTGATTGCCGATGAGCCGACTACGGCGCTGGATGTTACCGTGCAGAGGCAGGTTCTGTCTGTTCTTAAGAGAGCGGCAAAAGAGACTGGTACGGCAGTCCTTCTTGTCAGCCATGATCTGGGAGTCATCGCTTCTTCCTGCAGCCGTGTGTTGGTAATGCGTGAGGGAGAGATTGTAGAAGAGGGAAGTGTGGAGGATATTTTCTATGAGCCGCAGCATCCTTATACCAGAAAACTGATGGAAGATGCTGAAAAATTGCAGGGAAGGGTCTGCCGGGGAGAAGAAAAAGAGATGCTGCTGCGGCTGGATTGTGTCACGTTGTCTTATGAAAAGGAGAGGGAAGCGGTGAAAGAGCTTTCTTTTGCCCTTCGCCGGGGAGAGACGTTTGGGTTGGTAGGAGAGAGCGGCTGTGGAAAAACGACGCTGGCAAGACTGGTGACAGGGCTTTTGAAACCGGAGGCAGGACACATTTATTTCCGGGGAGAGGAAATTGGATCGTCGGCAGTAAGAAGCGGCAGAAGGAGAAAAGAGCGGCAGCAGAGGGTACAGATGGTATTTCAGAATCCCTATGCCTCCTTAAATCCCAGAATGCGAATCGGGACAATGCTGGAGGATGTACTGGCAGTAAATGGCATTTCCGGCAGAGAAGAGAGAAAGAAGCGGGTATGGGAGGCGCTTGAGATGGTAGGGCTTTCCCGGGAAGATGGGGAAAAATATCCTGCGCAATTTTCCGGCGGACAGAGACAGAGAATTGCGATTGCAAGAGCTTTTCTTTTGGATTCGGAGCTGATTGTGCTGGACGAGGCGCTGTCTGCCCTGGATCTTTCTATTCAGATGCAGGTAATAGAACTTTTACAGAAAATTCAGAGAGAGAAGGGAACGGCATATCTGTTTATCTCCCATGATCTGCAGGTTGTCCATCATATCAGCCGGAAAATGGGTGTGATGTACCAGGGAAGAATTGTAGAGTCAGGGGATACCGAAGCCATCTGTACACAGCCCTGGCATCCTTATACGAAAGAGCTTCTCGAGGCGGGCCTGCCGCCGGATCCTCTGAAGGCAAGAAGAAAGCGTCAGGGAATTGTGACAGAAAGGACAGAGAACCGGCAGAAAAATCATGGGGAAGGCTGCCCTTACGCCGGGCACTGCGGTTATGCACTGGAGCGATGCCTGAAAGAGCAGCCGGGAAACTATCGGTTTGGCACAAGAGAGATTGCCTGCTTTCTTTATTCTGATAAAGACGGCAGTGCAAGAAAGCCGGATTATGAGATGACTTCGCAGATATAGCCTGCGGTTAAAAAAGGAGAGAAGGAATGAAAAAACAGTGGAAGAAAAGCGGCGTCCTGCTTTTGGCAGCAATTATGTTGATGACAGGTATTTTAAGCGGATGTTCCGGGAATAAGAAGCAAGGAGAGACAAAAGAGCTTACCGTTGCCATTAACAGTGAGACTGGTTCGCTGGATCCGGCCGGGATGATTGCACTTACCTATCTGGCTTATTCCGTGACGGCGCTGGATGAGCTTTTGACTTTTGACGAAAATGGAGAAATTGAATACCGCGCTGCAGAATCGTATGAGGTAAATGAAGATTCTACGGTGTGGACTTTCCATTTGCGCAAAAATGCCCTGTGGTCGGATGGTACGCCAGTGTGTGCGCAGGATTTCCTGAACACCATGATACGGGCGCTTGACCCGGCAAGCGGTAATGGATATGCCAATTATTTGTTCCCTATAGAAAATGCCGAAGCTATTTATAACGGAGAAAAGGATGCAGATTCCCTGGGCGTGGAGATTCCCGATGATGATACGCTGGTATTTCATCTGTCAGAGCCTTGCGCGTATTTCCTGGATCTTCTACGGCTTCCGGTGTATACGCCCTCCTGTGCGAAGTATGCAGATGAAGTGGGAAGCGGCTGGGATAAGGATCCTGCCTCTAGCGTGGCAAATGGGCCGTTTTGTCTGGTGGAGTATGTGCCGGAGCAGTATTTTGTTCTGGAAAAAAATGAAAATTACTGGAATAAGGATGCGGTGAAACTCGACCGGATTACCTACAAGTTTTTTGATGACCAGCAGTCCATGGCAAGCGCCTATGAAACCGGGGAGGTGGATGTGGCGACAGCCCTTCCCTCTTATGTGATGGAATTGTATGAAGGAAAGGAAGATCTTGTGGTTACGGACACGATCGCCACCAGATACATTTATCCAAATCTGGAGGTAGAGCCATTGAACGATGTGCGGGTCCGGGAGGCGATTACGCTCGCTATTGACCGTGAAGAATTATGCAGTATTGTAGGGGCAGACACGGAACCTGCGGTAAATTTGGTTGCCAGATATATGAAAAATAAAGAAACGGGGAATTATTTTGTAGAAGAAAGCGATTCGCCTTTTGAGGAAAATGTAGAGCGGGCGCAGGAGCTTCTTGCCGAGGCTGGTTATCCTGACGGGGAAGACTTTCCTGTGCTTACGTACAAATATCCTTCTCTGGAAATGGATTCTGACACAGCCCAGGTTCTAAAGGAACAGCTTAAGAGAAATCTGAATATAGATATTGAGCTGGAGGCGCAGGAGCTTCAAGTCAATTACGCAGACCGCCACGCGGGAGATTTTGAACTGTGCCGCATGAACTGGACGGCAGATTTTGCTGACCCGAACACGTATCTGTCCATGCTGCTTTCCAACAGCACCTATAACTGCAGCGGTATACAGGATGAGGCCTACGATGCGCTTGTACGGGCTTCCGATAGTGAGACGGACGCCGGGCGGCGCATGGAGCTTCTGCATGAGGCAGAGCAGCTGGCGGTGGGAGAGCAGTTCTATGTAATTCCGCTTTTTGCTATGAAAAGCTGCAATCTGATTCGTCCGGAAATCAAAGGGATTACTCAGATTCCGGCGAGCGGAGCGCTGGAGTACCGCTATGCATACTGGGAGGAATAAGAAGATGGAAAAGGCATATTTTCCGATGTTTGTAGATATATCGGAGAAGGAGATTCTTGTTGTGGGCGGCGGGAAGATTGCAGCCAGACGTATAAGGACGCTGTTGGATTTTACTGTCCACATTACCGTAATTACCCCTGCATTAGACGAAAAGCTCCGACAATATGCAGACTTGGAGAAATTCCGTTGGGTACAGAGAAAATACCGGGAGTCCGATATAACCGGGAGCGATAAGCCGGACATTGTGCTTGCCGCCACGGGAGACACAGAAGTAAATGCAGAAATCGGCAGGTTGTGCCGGAGTCTGGGAATATGCGTGAATGTGGCGGATAAAAAAGAGATGTGTGATTTTTATTTTCCAAGTATTGTGAAAACAGAAGAGGTGGTAATCGGAATTAACTCCGGCGGGGCGAACCCGGGCGCAACGAAAAGAACGCGGGAGAAAATAGAGGAGTGGCTGGGGAAATGATTGAAATGCATAGGTGAAGGGAGTAAAATGGAAGTAGAAACTCTGTGAAAAGGAAATAGAGAAGAGGAGGAAGAAGGATGAAGAGAAAATTTGTAGCGGGAGTGTTGTGTCTGTGCATGGCGGTCGGTTTACTGCCGGGAACAGTGTTAGCGGAAGAGACGCCGACAGAAGCAGTGGGAAATGAGGAAATGGTAGAACAGCAGGAAAGTGATTGGGAGTATTATGTTCATTATGGTGATACAGACGAGGACGAGGTTGCCTTGATTACCAGGTATAAGGGGACGGATACTGAACTAGAAGTACCGGCAGAAATAGACGGATATAAAGTCACAGGAATAGATTCTTATGTGTTTGGTTACTGTGAAGGTTTGAAGAATATAATACTGCCGGAAGGAGTGAAAAGAATAGAAGATTATGCGTTTCTTGATTGCGACAGTTTAGAAAGCATAACACTGCCAGAAGGAGTGGAAAGTATAGGAAAAGGTGCGTTTCGTCGTTGCGTCAGTTTAAAGAACATAACACTGCCAGAAGGGATAACAAGTATAGAAGAAGGTGTGTTTTTTGCCTGCAGCAGTTTAGAGAGCATAACATTGCCGGAAGGAGTGAAAAGTATAGGATCCGAGGCATTTAGCCACTGCGTCAGTTTAAAGGACATAACACTGCCGGAAGGAATGGAAAGTATAGGATCCGAGGCATTTAGCCACTGCTACAGTTTAAAGAACATAACACTGCCGGAAGGAGTGGAAAGTATAGGCTCCGGTGCATTTAAGTACTGCGACAGTTTAGAGAGTATAACATTGCCGGGAAGTGTGACAAATGTAGAAGACGAGATGTTTTCTGGCTGCGACAGTTTAAAGAACATAACACTGCCGGAAGGAGTGGAAAGTATAGGATCCGAGGCATTTAGCTGCTGCTACAGTTTAGAGAGCATAATATTGCCAGAAGGAGTGAAAAGTATAGGATCCAAGGCGTTTCAATTATGTAAAGGCTTGAAGAATATAACACTGCCAGAAGGGATAACAAGTATAGAAAAAAGTGTGTTTTGGGGCTGCGAAAGTTTAGAGAGCATAACATTGCCAGAAGGAGTGAAAAGTATAGGATCCGAGGCATTTAGTGGCTGCTACAGTTTAAAGAACATAACACTGCCGGAAGGAGTGGAAAGCATAGGCTCCGGTGCATTTAGGCTCTGCGAAAATTTAGAGAGTATAACATTGCCGGGAAGTGTGACAAGTATAGAACCAACCGCATTTGCTACATTTGGTAATACACAGATTATAGTGTCAGAAAATAATGAAAAGTTCTGTTCTGTTGATGGAGTGTTATTCGATAAAAACAAAGAAGTGTTGATTGCGTGTGTGAATAAAAAAGCCTATAAGATACCGGAAGGGGTAACGACTATAGGAAAACAGGCGTTTTCGGGAAGCATGTGGTTTGAGAGCATAGTACTACCGGAAGGAGTAACAAGCATAGAGGAGGGAGCTTTTTGGGGTAAACCTCTGGAGAGCATAACATTGCCGGAAGGAGTAACTAGAGTAGGAATTGCAGCATTTATGTATTGCGAATATTTGAAAAGCATCATGCTGCCGAAAAGCCTGACAAGTATAGACACGGAAGCATTTTACAACTGCAACAATCTGACAGACGTATATTATGCCGGCAGTGAAGAAGAGTGGAATAGTATTGTAATAGGAAGTGATAATGATTCCTTATCCCAGGCTACGATACATTATAATTCAGATGTTTATTTATTTAATGACGTAAGAAAATCAGACTGGTTCTGTGATGCTGTCGCTTATGTGAAGGGAAATGGTCTGATGACCGGGCTTAACGGAACGACTTTCGGACCGGATCAATCACTTGCCCGCGCTCAGTTTGCAGTAATCCTTCACCGGATGAACGGTGAGCCGGAGGTGGCGTATACAGCGAAGTTCGCAGACGTGCCGGATGGAGAGTGGTACACCAGCGCTGTTCTCTGGGCGAACAGTGTTGGCGTGGTAAATGGATATACCGACAGTGGGTTATTTGGCACGGCGGACAAGATTAATCGTGAACAGATGGCAGTAATGATGTACCGTTATGCCGGACATATGGGATATGATACCAGTGCAAGGGCGGATTTCAGCAGCTTCAGCGATGCGGCTAAGGTAAGTGAGTTTGCTGATGAAGCAATGCAGTGGGCAGTTGCCAATAAGATTATTATGGGTAAAGATAACGGGACGAGAATTGATCCGCAGGGAAATGCAAACCGTGCAGAGTGCGCAACGATTATTATGCGGTTTGTGGAGAAGTTTGGAAAGAATTGATGTATACAGTAAATGTTTCACAAGATGTATGGGAAGAAGCCGAAAACCGAATATCCTGATAGGAAATCAATATACTAACTATATGATAAGACAGAGAAGAAGGAGGTCATAATGATGGACAGAGTGAACGTATGGAAATCATACAGCAAAGAAAATCTGGAAGAGCTGGACAGGATTAACACGCTCTATAAAGCCTGCCTTGATGAGGGAAAGACAGAGCGGGAATGTGTGAAGGTGACGGTTCGCATGGCGGAGGAAAGAGGCTATAAAAACCTGAGGGACATTACTAAAGAAGGGCAGCGGCTCCATGCAGGGGACAAAGTATATGCGGTATGTATGGATAAGAGTGTTGTTTTATTCCACATGGGTGAAAAGCCGCTGGAAGCCGGAATGAATATTTTGGGAGCACACATTGATTCCCCCCGTATTGATGTGAAACAGAATCCGCTGTATGAAAATGAGGAGCTGGCGTATTTGGATACTCATTATTACGGTGGTATAAAAAAATATCAGTGGGTGACACTTCCGCTTGCTGTCCATGGTGTTGTGGTAAAACCGGATGGGACGAGAACGGACATCTGCATTGGTGAGGCAGAAGAAGACCCTGTATTTGCAGTTACTGACCTGCTGGTGCATCTTGCATCGAAGCAGATGGAACAGAAGGCAAGCGCTGTAATCGATGGAGAGAAGCTGGATCTGTTATTTGGAAGCCGCCCTATCGAGAAGATAGAAGGACTTGAAAAAGAAGAGAAAGATGCCGTAAAGAAAAATATTCTCCGTCTGCTGAAGGAATTTTATGATATGGAGGAAGAGGATTTTGTGTCCGCAGAGCTGGAAATTGTCCCGGCAGGAAGGGCAAGGGACTGTGGAATTGACAGAAGCATGGTTATGGCATACGGACAGGATGACCGCGTGTGTGCATTTACCTCATTATTTGCATTGCTGGATGTGGAAAGTGTGGAGAAGACGGCGTGCTGTATTCTGGTAGATAAAGAAGAAATCGGAAGCGTGGGAGCAACGGGTATGCATTCCCGGTTCTTTGAAAATACAGTGGCTGAGCTGATGGCTCTTACGGAAGGAGAATCCGAACTGAAAGTAAGGCGGGCGCTGCAGAATTCTAAAATGCTGTCTTCTGATGTCAGTGCGGCTTACGACCCGATGTTTGCGGAATGTTTTGAAAAGAGAAGCGCTGCCTTTTTTGCAAAAGGGCTGGTGTTTAACAAATTCACCGGAAGCAGGGGAAAGAGTGGATCCAATGATGCAAATGCAGAATATCTGGCGGAAATCCGCAGGGTCATGGATGCAGATAATGTGGCGTACCAGTTTGCGGAGCTTGGAAAGGTAGATGCAGGAGGCGGCGGAACTATTGCTTATATTATGGCGAATTATGGAATGGAAGTAATTGATAGTGGGGTGGCGGTTTTGTGTATGCATGCCCCGTGGGAAATCACAAGTAAAGCTGACATATATGAGGCATATAAAGGCTATCAGGCATTTATCGGAAAAATGTAGAAGATTTCAGACGCCACGGACGAAAAAGCAAGGGTGAAACTCTTGACGAATACTGGCAAAAATAGTAAAATATATGCGCGACTTAGAAAATTTATATTGTAGGAGGTCATGACAAAATGGCAAAATGGGTTTATTTGTTTAGTGAGGGTAACGCAAATATGCGCGAACTCCTAGGTGGTAAGGGCGCCAACCTGGCTGAGATGACAAGCCTTGGACTCCCAGTACCGCAGGGATTTACAATCACGACAGAAGCATGTACTCAGTACTATGAGGATGGTAGAGAGATTAATGAGGAAATCCAGGCTCAGATTAATGAACACATTGAGAAGATGGAAGAGATTACAGGTAAGAAGTTCGGAGACAGCGAGAATCCGCTTCTGGTATCTGTACGTTCCGGAGCAAGAGCTTCTATGCCTGGTATGATGGATACAATCCTGAACCTTGGTCTTAACGAGACAGTAGTTAATGTTATTGCTGAGAAATCCGGCAATCCGCGCTGGGCTTGGGACTGCTACAGAAGATTTATTCAGATGTATTCCGACGTAGTTATGGAAGTAGGCAAGAAGTATTTTGAAGAGCTTATCGACAAGATGAAGGCTGAGAGAGGCGTAACATTTGACGTTGAGCTTACTGCAGAAGATCTGAAAGAACTTGCTTCTCAGTTCAAAGCTGAGTATAAAGAGAAAATTGGAAAAGATTTCCCGGACGATCCGAAGGAACAGCTTATGGGTGCTGTTAAAGCTGTATTCCGTTCATGGGACAACCCGCGTGCCAATGTATATCGTCGTGACAATGATATTCCATATTCCTGGGGAACAGCTGTTAATGTACAGTCTATGGCATTTGGTAATATGGGTGATGACTGCGGTACAGGTGTTGCATTTACCCGTGATCCTGCTACAGGAGAGAAGAAGCTTATGGGCGAATTCCTGATTAATGCTCAGGGCGAGGACGTAGTTGCAGGTGTACGTACACCAATGCCAATCGCAAAGATGGAAGAAGAATTCCCAGAGGCATTTGCACAGTTTAAAGAAGTATGCAAGACTTTGGAGAATCACTATAGAGATATGCAGGATATGGAGTTTACTGTTGAGAATAAGAAGCTTTATATGCTGCAGACACGTAATGGTAAGAGAACAGCTCAGGCTGCTCTGAAGATTGCCTGCGATCTTGTTGATGAAGGTATGAGAACAGAAGAAGAAGCTGTTGCTATGATTGATCCGCGTAACCTTGATACACTGCTGCATCCGCAGTTCGATGCTGCTGAATTAAAGGCTGCAACACCGATTGGTAAGGGCCTTGGAGCATCTCCTGGCGCTGCATGCGGTAAGATTGTATTTACAGCAGATGATGCTGCAGAGTGGGCTGCAAGAGGCGAGAAGGTTGTTCTGGTACGTCTGGAGACATCACCGGAAGATATTACGGGTATGAAGTCTGCACAGGGTATCCTGACAGTTCGCGGCGGTATGACATCACACGCTGCCGTTGTTGCACGTGGTATGGGTACATGCTGTGTATCCGGATGCGGCGATATTGCAATGGATGAAGAAAATAAGAAGTTTACATTAGCAGGAAAAGAATTCCATGAGGGAGATGCAATTTCTATTGATGGTACAACAGGTAACATCTACGATGGAATCATTCCGACCGTTGATGCTACGATCGCCGGAGAATTCGGTAGAATCATGGCATGGGCTGACAAATACAGAACAATGAAGGTTCGTACAAATGCTGATACACCTGCAGATGCTAAGAAGGCACGTGAGCTTGGCGCAGAAGGTATCGGACTTTGCCGTACAGAGCATATGTTCTTCGAGGAAGACAGAATCGCTGCATTCCGTGAAATGATCTGTGCAGATACAGTAGAAGAGAGAGAAGCAGCACTTGAGAAGATTCTTCCATACCAGCAGGGAGACTTTGAGGCACTTTATGAGGCTCTGGAAGGAAATCCGGTTACTATCCGTTTCCTTGACCCGCCGCTTCATGAGTTTGTTCCTACAGAGGAAGAAGATATTAAGAAACTTGCAGACGCTCAGGGCAAATCTGTAGAAGATATTAAGACAATCATTGATGGACTTCATGAGTTCAATCCGATGATGGGACACCGTGGATGCCGTCTGGCAGTTACTTATCCGGAGATTGCTAAGATGCAGACAAAGGCTGTTATCCGTGCAGCAATCAATGTACAGAAAGCGCATGCTGACTGGACAGTAAAACCGGAGATCATGATTCCGTTGGTTGGCGATGTCAAAGAATTAAAATATGTTAAAAAGGTAGTTGTTGAGACAGCAGATGCTGAGATTGCAGCAGCAGGAAGCGATCTTAAGTACGAAGTTGGTACTATGATTGAGATCCCAAGAGCCGCTCTTACTGCTGATGATATTGCAAAAGAAGCTGACTTCTTCTGCTTCGGTACAAACGACCTGACACAGATGACTTATGGATTCTCCCGTGATGACGCTGGTAAGTTCCTGGATGCTTACTATGATGCTAAGATTTTCGAGAACGATCCATTTGCTAAGCTTGACCAGACAGGTGTTGGTAAATTAATGGAGATGGCTATTAAGTTAGGAAAGCCGGTTAATCCAAATCTTCACATCGGTATCTGTGGAGAGCACGGCGGAGATCCTTCTTCTGTAGAGTTCTGCAACAAGATTGGTCTTGACTATGTATCCTGCTCACCATTCCGTGTACCGATTGCGAGACTGGCAGCAGCACAGGCAGCTATCGCACAAAGATAGGCGAAAACCATTTTGTGTTAAGAGAGAACGCAATTTAGATTAAAATATTTATCCAAAAATCAGACCTTGTACTGTGGCTTCCGCAGTATGAGGTCTTTTTTTAACTGGCAAAAAAGCGGAAGGTATGAAAGCATACCCGTTTCAGCGCAAAAAATAACCGTGTACTGTGTGATTAAAACCACGAATACACGGTTATTTATTATTCTTCTGTCCTGATTAAATTACTTACGTAAGGGCGTGCACCGGAAAGTACCTCATCATAAAAATTCTGTTTCCAATCAATGTAGGCAACGCTGTTTTCTAATTCTTTGATAGAGCCAAGCAATGCTTCACGCTTTTTCGCCAGCATTTCTTTGCGCTGCATAATCGTGGACTCTCCCTGCAAGCAAAGTTCCAGATATTCCTTCATTTCCAGAATACTCATGCCGCATTTCTTTAAGCAAGTGAGATCTTTGATCCATTTTACATCTTTTTCATCAAAAATGCGGCGGTTGTTTTCGTCTCTTTTGACACCAGGAATCAGCCCCTCATTGCAATAGTATTTTAAGGTCTGGTAGGTCATATCCAATTCTCGACAGACCTGCATCATCGTATACATTATAATCACCTCCTGTGTTGTTTACAAAAATTTATGTGAAAATTTTACATGAAAATTTGCGAAAAGGTATTGACCGGTAGTAACTACCGTAAACTATAATCGGTTATGACAAGCGGTTCAAATAAACGCATTATAGCATACAAACAGTGATATTGCAAGAGTAAGGACTGATCCGGAATTTGCGGAGATTATTGCAAATTTTTCTTAGGGAGAGGTAATAGAAGCAAACAAACACATTGAAAGTTAAAAGCGGTAGTGTCAAGTAATCTATGAAAAAACTGAGTTAAAAAAATAGGCTCAGATGAACCTTGAAAATTGCAGATATGTTAGTGATTGGCAGTG
>NZ_JAOQJU010000015.1:0-69396 GCF_025567385.1 Dorea acetigenes | reverse complement strand
TTCTTTTAGACCGTAGGTCTATTAAGGTTACCCTTTTCCAAAAAAATCTTTTTCATTTTCCTCTTGACATATCACCAAATTGCTTATATATATGGATTTTCTCGGATCTCCTGTAATCTTCTCACATTCCCATATCTCAAATATCGCCTCAGCTCCAAAATCCGTCATGCCGCACTCAGCATTTTCAATCATTTCATGGGTTTTAGAATTGACAAACGCTTTCAAAGCATCCATCTGACTCATCCCATATTTTTCTGCTATCATTACGACTACTTCATTATTATAATAATCTACAATCTCAGGTTCTAATTTCTTCATACAAATCTTACCTCTTTAAATCCAAGAATAGCCAAAGCTTTTTCTGTCTTAAAAGCATACTGGTCTTTTAATTTTTGTGGTAGCAACAGTTGAATCGCAATTTCCTCTGTAAAATAACCTTTCAAATAATTGTTTACAGTACGAATTGCCTGCTCAAAGATAAGTGTGTCTAATCTTTCCAGTTGACTGTCATCAATTTCAAAAACAGAAATAATCGGAACACCTGCTTCCCTTCTATTCGTTGTGCGAACAGCCCATTTCTTTGCCTGTTCAAAGTCACTGGTAAGATAGAATCCTGTTCCGAAATCTAATAACCTTTTGGACTTGATAATTTGAGGAACTTTTACCTCTACATTACTGCCATGAAACAAAATCATAAATTTCCCCTAAAATACTCCTTTCAAACACTTTTCCTATCTATAGCTATATTGTAACACTTGCCTGTATAGTTGTCATGTAGTTGTTTCATAATCACTCTTCCAGAAAAATTATTCCCATTACGCTTCTCGAAATGATTAATTCAATTCATCTAGCAGACCTCAATCTATCAACGTAAAATACAAAAGGCAAAGAAACTACATATAATACCGTTAAGATTAAAAAACCACTATAATTTCTAACTACTTATAAATTTAACGTGCAAAACATTTCATGCCACTTTTCTCCGCCCCAGGTTGATTCGGATTCTCCTCTGTCAACAAACCCAAATTTCTTATACATTTTCACCTTAGACGGAACACACGTCAGCACTGCCTGTTTTCTTCCCTGTGCCTGCTGCTTACGGAGGAATTCCCACATCATCTCTCTTGCAATCCCCTGTTTCCGATATTCCGGAAGGACAGCTACACTGCAAATCATGATATTACACCCATCCGGGTCATGAAGGCTGGTATCTGTAAATAATTCATCCCGCAGCGACCATTCATTGGTACAAAGACCATTTACAAAACCAATCATACGACCCGTCTCTCTGTCAATCGCCACCAGGAAACAATCTCCCGCTAGGGATACCCTTTCTTTCATAATGTCTAACGTACAGGTTTCACTTGGCGGAAAACAAATCGCTTCTATCTCGGCTGCTGCCTCCGCTTCCTCCGGGCGAATGAAGCGGAATTCATATTTTTCATAAAATGCATAATCTGAAAGCCCATATTTCACGAGCAATTCTCTTGCTTTTTCTCTCCCGGCTTCTGTGAAATATGATACTTTTCCCTTTGGAGAGTAAACAAGATCCCGCTCATTCAATTGCGCCAGCGTGTCATAATCGTATCCCTTCCAACTGATTTCTCTAAAGCGTGCATACTCATTATTATCTGAAAAACGATTCAAATACATGAGCATTAATGTTAGTTCTTCTATTGCCTGTTCTCTTGGTTTCTTTCGCATTTAACCATCCTTCCCTGACTCCCGTCTTCCATATATTTCCTCAACACTATGTGGAAGACTTTCCACCCCTTCTCTTGTCACAATTACATAATAATTATCTGTTTTCTGAATTGCTTTTGCAAACTCTTTGGAATGAACAAATCGATTCCCTTCGTCTATAAACAAAATACTATCTTTTTTAGTTGCAAGAACAGCTTCCCAATCTCGTCCTCTAACACAGCGCACTCTTTTTCACAAGAAAGCACAATTCCACTTTCATCGCCGTCTTCATAATATTCTCTTATCAGCTCTACAAGTGTCGTCTTTCCTGTCGCACTGTCACCTCTAATAATGGTAATATTTCTCCGAATCACAAAATCATATCGCACCTTTGAATTTTGAACAACAATTTTGTAACTTCCCTTCATACTGTTCCCTCCTACCGCACAATCATCCCCGCAATCGGAATCAGTTCTCTCATATCATGCACAATCTGGTTCGTGTTCAGTATATTTATCACAAATTCCTGCCTTCCAAAATCCATAAGATGTCGAAGATTTATTGTAATATCTTTCTTTTCTCCCATTTTCAAAAGCCATTTCGCACAATTATCCCCACATGTCGACGCATTGAAAATTTTGTCCGGCACATGCGCGATCAATATCAGCGTTTTCACGCCACCGGATAATTCCTGTGGCGTAATCGCTCCCAAAACAGGGCTGTCAATTACCCTGGAACCTATTACAATAGAATTATCATATGATGTTGCTTTCCCCAGTATACCACACACGGAAAATTTATTGTACACATAACAGACCTGTTTTTATTATTCTTTTTCTCCTTGCAGCAGCAATTTCTCCATGCACCGCCGCTTTTGCTCCATCGACGAATGCACATATCGATTCAAAGTGATATTTACATTTGCATGTCCCAGAATCTCACTCAGCGATTTCACATCAACCCCTTCCTCTATGCACCTTGTCGCAAATGTGTGCCGCAGTGTGTGGTAGTTCATCACCTCTAACTGGCATTCTTCCAAATATTTTTAAAAATATTTTCCATCCGCCTTGGCTCTATATATTTATTTACAAGCCCGGTCAGTACATAAGCATTATCTGAAGCATCTTCCAGGTTCTTTAATCGCTTCATCAAAAATGCCGGTATCGGAATATCACGGACAGAACAATTGCTTTTTGGCTCTGTGACAATAATCTTAGTCTTTCCTGACTCCTTGTTTTCAAAATTCTGTATGCGCTGCATTGTAAAACGTACCTGCAGAATTTCTTCATTATATAATATGTTATTCTTTTTCAACGCACATACTTCTCCCAGTCTCAATCCCATATAAAGACTGATGAGCACCCCTGTTTTCAGCAGGCTGTCATCTTCCATGAGGTACTCTTCCAGCCGCTTCTGCTCCTGCTTTCCCAGCACATGTATTTCACTGTCATTTTGCCTTATGCGAATCAAATGGAACCGGCACGGAGCCTCTATATCCATCTGCTCCGCAAACTGACAAATTGCTTTTAGAACCACCAGTATGTCCTTTACTGTCTTCTCCGACAATCCTCCATTACCATCCAACTTTCCGCAAGTCAGCTTCCCCTGAACAAATCTTTCCACCATTTCAGTCGTAAGGCGTTTCATACGAACTTCTCCCATTTCCGGCAAAATATGTTTCTGAAGCATATTTGCGTATTTCACGTAGGAAGATTCTTTAATGCGCATCTTAGAATTCTCCAGCCATTGCAGTGCCACTACCTCAAGTTTCGGATTTTTTCTCATGTATAACCATTCCTCTCTTTTTTCCTTGATTATACCTGTAAAACCTACTCCGCCAGGCTCACTATTAAAATGGCTGCATACTATCTAATGAAATAACTTAACAAATCACAAAAGCTGCCACTCTGCAAAAATGCTTGTGCGACAGCCCGATTCCATTTCTCTTAAAATTGTATCACGATTTTATAATTCCAATCCTTTTAAATATATCAAACAGGTATGAACTTCCATAAACCTTCAGTTTCTTCGGCCCGGACACATTTCCTTCCAACTCTCTGGCAATCCAGAACGCACGGAAAACACTGCTCTTCGTAATGGATTTCTCTTTACGAGAGACAAATATCTCTCCGCCCGGCATACCATCCTTATTCGTCTTGATCGTATAACTGAATTTCAACCCTTTCGCCGTCTGAAATTCACAATCCTGCAACTCAAACAAAAGCTCCCACAGCGCATCCTCCGCTTCTTCCTTGCTCAGATTCGCAAGAGCATCCAGAAATTCGTCACAGTTTTTTATAACACGCAATTCCATATTTTAAAATCCTCTCCATGCCATCATCATACAACGTCTCCGCATAGTTCCTGCTTTCAATCTGTTCAAGCGCCTCCTCACAGGCAGCGTCCAGCCGTCCATGCTCCGCATACTTTACTTCAATCACAATACCCGTATCGGATTCCATGTCTTTTATTACAATATCACTGTAGCCATCCCCGGCCTCCTGATTGGATTTCACACTCCATCCTGACGGATAACTCAACAGCCCCAGCAAAATACCCTGATAAAAGCAGACACTTGGAGACTGTTCTTTAGTCTCCTTAGTGGTCGCTTTCCCTGTGGGCAAGTTTTCTTTCTTTTCCTTCCTTACATAGGTATCCCGAATACTGATCGTCTGTTTCAAATAATTTGTTAGCAAACTCTGTACTTTCTCTGCTTCACCTGCCAGAACAGCTCCGCAAAATTCGCTCACTTTTCCGGGTTCCGCTGCCATTTTCTCCCTGAACCATTCCTTTATCTGGCTCTGGAACAGATCCCGAATCTCCATATTCGGAATTCCCAGTCGATACTCTCTGGCATTCAGCCGTTCCACCGCAGTCAGGTACCCGGTTGTAAAAAGTACACTCCATAAATTCTCAATACTGCTGTCCAATTCCGTATATGTCAGTTCCTGCTTAATTTCCTTAATAATCGTTTCTCCTGCCAGCAATCCTTCGATTTCATCCCGCAGGTTCTGATCCGCCATATGAATAAAACAACGAACTAAACTATTTCCACTCGTATTTACCCAATAATTTTCCGGTATAGCATCTGGATTCTTCCGCAGCGCCTGACAATATTTCATCACATCCCACGGACAATAAATAGAAGAACTGCCAAATCGGTAGCCATCGTACCATTCCCGGACTGTCTTCCATGAATTCTCCAGTCCATAATACTCCAGAAGTCCTTTCACCTCATCATCCGTAAATCCAAAGCAATCGCTGAAATACTCATCTGCAATAGTCATAACATTTAAATTATTCAGCCCTGTAAATATACTCTCTTTGCTGATACGCAGACACCCGGTAAGCACTGCAAATAGAAGACTGTCATTCGTCTTCAACGCGTTATTGAATAAATTCCGAATCAGCACAGTCATTTCCTGATAAAAGCCCGACTGATATGCCTTATCCAAGGGAACATCATATTCATCAATCAAAATAATTGTCTTCATTTATCATATTCGTCTTGTCAACATAATAAAATCCCATTCTGCGAATCTCGGCAAAATTCTCGACTCCTATCGGGAGCATCTTCTGTTTTTCCATAATATACATGCCCCTTTCTGCTGTATTACACAGGTTTTGCTGTTCTCATTGTATCATTCAGAATCAGGATTCGCAAGACAGCCCCGACAATTATTGCAAAAGCCAGTTTACAGTATTGATTTATTTTTCCTATAGCGCAATATATTCACCTTCCCTCGCATATCCGGATGCAGGACAATATGGATCCCGCCCACAATCTTTACCCTGCTCATTCGCAGAATAGACAAAAGATTCGCCAGTTCATTTTCTTTTTCCCGGTTTATTCTTGCAAGCCCCGACCCAAGAAGAGGTATATACACAGGTGCTCCCGCTGTTGCTTTATTCAAATATTCAAGCAGTGTTAAAACCGCCGTATAATATATCTTCATATTCGGCTCCACTGTATTTCCCCGAAAATGTGTTAATGCCAACAAGTAAAATGTCTTTTCTCCGACTCTTACCGGCACAACTGTCCCCGGCGGATAATAAAGCGGCTTTCCATTTTTGTTCGTATACCTTCCTGCTACCTTTACACGCTCCAGCCCCTTTTCTATTATCCGGTCAAGCTCTTTTTCACGTCCCTCGAAATATTTCAAAACAAACTGACCATGAATAGAACTTTTTGCAATAAGCACATCGTCGACCAATGTATCAAAAGAATCATTCACAGGGATTACAATCCGGTCTCCACTTGTAAATAAATCTCCATACTCCAGGACCGCCTCCCGGCCATTCTCCAAATCAACCACTGTCCGCTTTGTCGATGCCACCCTGATAACAGCCATACCATAAGATACGGCAAAAACAATTACGACACACACGATTCTTCCTGCAAAATCCGGTACCAGCTCACTAAAATCAATCAGACAAATAATCGTAAGCAGCGTACTGAACACGCCAAGAAATGTATATACTTCTCCCAATGCAAACCTCAGAATTGGCTTAATCTGTTTTTTCATCCTTTTTTTCTCCTTTGTCAATAGAAGTAAATAGACAATTTACATCCGCCTCTTCTCCTAATTCCTCTACGCTCAGTACTTCACGGATATCCCGTTCCTGTTCTTTATCTTCACTTCCAAAAGGCTCCGCCTTTACTTTAATCTTGTAAAAGGCCTCTACGCCTCTGAAACTCTGCATCACATTTAATATTATCTTCGGAACCTCGTCTGCCACTTCCATAACATTCTTTTCCGAAATAGAACTGTTATATCTCGTATCCCCATCCTGCGGATATTTCAATACAAAAGGACTGATTTTGGCAGCCATCATAGAACTTATATATGTGCGGACGCCGTTATGGATACGCTTAATGTCTGTTTTCGATAAGAAAGGTAGAAAATAGCGGTAAAACACGGTACTCAAATATAACGATACCGCATATAGAACCAGACTTATATATCTGTCTTTTTGCTCTTTATCGTTAATTTTTTTGCCATTCTGCTGCGAACGAAAATCTATCCCATCCAATTTCTTCTTCATCTGCACCAAAATCACATGCATCAGCTTCTTCCGAATTTTCTTCTGAAGCCTACATAGCAGATTCCATTTCTCACCATCTTCCTTTTTTATATGGAAAATCTCTTCTTTCTGTTCATAATCTACAAGAAGCGTCGCCAATCCATAGGTTGCCGGGCCGGAACTCCCGATAATGCTCACACGGAAATAATTTCTGTCAGAATTCTCACTGTTATCCCTCCACAAAATCAACTGCCCCAACTGATCATGTGCATTTCCTTCAAGCACACACTCCTTCGGTACATTTTTATCAAAAAACAAATTATTTTTCCCTGCTCTATCTTCTGCTTTCTCCTTGCAATCCGCACATTTAGCGCCTGCCTGCTGCATAAAAAATCCTTTGTCACTCTGAACAAATCCGTCTTCTTTTTTGTTTATTTCAGCAAATCCTTTATACTGGCGCGAAACCATTCTGCTACTATCCTGGTTTTCGCAGAATTGCTCCTTCCTCCATTCACAGTGCTCATGAATCACATTATAGCCCTCTCCATATTCTTTCGCCTTTCCAATGATTCCTTTAATATATCGGGGAAGCGGCTGCTGCCGCGGTCTGGCATCCTTACCAATACAGATATAATTCACCTCTCTCGCTTTCTTATCTTCCTTTTCCTTTTCCTCCTCCGACATCTTCTCTCTTAATGATTTAAAACAGTATTCGCCTATTACCGTCCGTTTAGATAAATAATGCGACAGCACAGAAATTGCATCAACATCCCATTTTGCAGTATAGGATTTGGGTTCATCCATCTTTCTGTCTCTATCATCAATCATTGGGAGATAGATTCTCAGCCGATTATATTTTAACATCGGATTCCACAGACATTTTCGATAATAAGACTCCAGAACCTGCAGCTCTTCCTTTCCTTTTTCCACAAAAACCTCATGTATGTCCTTCCTTTTTGTTTCTTCATAATATGATGATAAATACTCACGCACACTCTTCTCATAAAAATCTTTATTCTTTATCATCAGCCTTGAATGACGTTCAATTCCAAGCTGTGCCATAGAAAGCTGCTGCGAAAATCCATCTGTGTCATATGAACGCAGCACTGCCGCCCACAAACCGGCTACATCAAATACATTTCTCTCCTTCTTCTCTAGACCTTCATGCGAAATCCTTCTCTCTTCTTCTCTTTCTTCATGCAAAACCGTTATTGCATAAATATCGGAACCATGAGCTGCGCCAAGCCAGAACAATGACTGCAGACAATTTTGGCTTATATCCACCACAATCTCATTTGTAAAGCGAAGCGTCCGGAGTGTAACATGATACAGGCACCAGAATTTATCCAAATCAATCCTTTCCTCCCCGGCATCTCCCTTGGCAAGCGGAGTATCCAGAATATCTTTTTGCAGCCCGTTTTTAATACGGTTTACATACACCGGATAATTCGGATAAATCATCATTCCCCGATTCCGGATATGGTCTTTTGTAAAACGTATAATCTGTTCTTTCTGCCCTTCTGTAATAACCGGATCCTCATCCATACCATTTCCTGATGCAACCATATTCTGCAAATCTTCTGGTGTTGCCAAAAAATCCTCTGTCTTAATCTTCTCAACTAATGCAAGATAGGTTGCCTGGTTTAATCCGATACGGATAATTTCTCCCACATCATAATTCAGATACAAATCCTGTTTTGCATCCTTGTCATTCTCAAAAATACTGTTTTCCTGAACAAGCACTCCGACACGTTCCCCGCAAAAACATTGCTCCAATTCCATTTGTGCCGTTATCGCCCGATAAAAATTGATAATACAAGTTCCCGCCTGCTTCTCATTCAGAAAACCTTCCATTGTATAAACAACCAGTGTATTGTCATCCGAACCGGCTTCATTGTAGGACCTCCGAAGCCTTTCGTATATTTCTTCTCCTATCGTCTTATTATTCGATCCAATATGCTCGTGATACGGAAATATAGAATATTTAAAATCTGAAAATCCGTTCTCCTCTGCAGTTGCCACATTACACTCCAGATATCTCGTCACTTTATCCTCGTCATTATATGTTTTCTTGCTTCGATAGCGAATTCCATAATATTCAAACAATCGTTTCCGCCAAGGATAGCACCCGATATGATGTACCAGTTTGTCTTTCTCCTTTTTCGTTTTTTCCTTAACCCTCTCGGGTACAACCATTTTATAAAAGCTTTCACTAAAACAGACCGGCAATATCAATTTACCAAGCGCCACTGCCATCCCAAATTCATAAAACACATTCGGATTCTGATTAGAAACATCCACAACAATCAGATCAGCAATTTGCATCTGCTGGCAGATACGGCTGCATATAACATAATTAGATGCCGGTTCCGAATCCGAGCGAATCACCTGAATCTTCCTGACACGTTTAAGATTCTCCGGCAGGTTTTTCAGCTCATCCGCATAACAATATAATCTCTTATCCTCTTTATCCCAGTATAAATATTTTGCCAAAGATTCAATAAAAGTTTTCAATTTCCACTTATATATAACATTTGACATATCTGAGAAATTCATTATGACAAATGCTGTAATCTGGATGCCTTCCTCATTACATGCATTATCATAACTCTTATAAAGCGCTTTTCTCTCTTTCTGTATGTTGGTCTGCTTGGAACAATACTCTCCCGTCATAAAACAACGGCGTGAATGAATACATTCCTCGGTCGGCACAGAACATCTCTTCATACGCACTTCCTCCATTGACTCCGGTAGTGAACCCCCACTGATATTTGATAGTAACATGCCGCGGCATAGCCGACGCCTGCTTTTAAGCAGAAAAAAAGGCAAGAAAAACCAGGGAACCTTATTCCCCTGTTTCCTTACCTTGATTAGCCACCATTATTTTACCATATTATTTGAATTTTTTGTCGATTTTTTGAGAAAAATGAGAGATAATTTTGTCACTTTTATAACCGAACATCAAACATGGACATCTGTTTACAAATCAGTCTGGTAATCGTCTCCTCCCTGGTTAAAATACCTTTCGTAAACTCATAGCATCACTCATTTTTATTCATAGTCACATTCCTCTTCATCATAGTCTGGATACTGCTGAATATGCCCTTGGATTTGACTATGCGCGGCTCAAAACTCTCCCCTGCTTCACTGATCTTTGATACTGTAATGCTGAATATCCAATCATCTCCAAAATCATATATATTCTTCTACCCACCTCATAATCTTTGCCAGATTAACAAGGTCCTCCGCCACATCGCCAGTCTCCAGAGAATGATTGGCATTCTCAATGACATAGAGCGGCTGCCCGATTTTCTCACAGCCTTCATATATCTTTTTGCTGTCCTTTACCCATGGATCAGCAGTTCCATGAAACATAATCCCCTCACCAGACGCAAAGGAAAAGGTATCTTCCAAGGGCGTAAAGGAAATACTTCGCGCCTTAATTTGATATTTTTGCTTATAGCAGGCGGCGACAATCGTCCCGACACTCTTGGAAATAAATAAAATATCTTCATAATCCTGCCAGCGCACGTCCTTCAAAATCTCCTCTGCCTGCTGCAGCGCACTATAAAAAGACTGCTCCATTTTCTCACGATTTCCCTTAACACCGGAAGGAAATTTCCCATAAGCCACCGGCCGCACATTATAATCATGTTCCGCCGCCAATTTCCCCGCATAATAGAGAAGCGGCTTGTCACAGGTATATCCGATACCCGGAAATAATACTGCTATTTTCATATACTCAAATCCTTTCCAAAATATTACACTGCTTTTATTAAAACGAATCCATCTTAGCCTTGTAAATACAAAACCGAGATGGATGTTTATAGATTATTTCTTCTCTCTGTCAAAATTCCTAAATAACTCAACAATTGATTTATCAAATACACTTTTCACTATAAAAAAGAGAATGGAAATCAACTCAACAACAATAGAGGTAATATAAAATTGAATAAACTTTATTATTGTACTAATTGTACTCGCCTCTATCTTTAAAAAGGCCGAAAACAAAACCGCAGCCAAAAGAACTGTAACGAACACATAAGTAAATATAAATTGCCACTTTAATATTTTAAAAATATTGTTCATTAATGCTTTTTTCTGTTCACGTTTTAACGATTCATTTTCCTGCAATTCCGGTCCAAGAACCTTTTGATAAATATAGCTTTTCATCTCAAAAAGTACATTCATCTCTATCACATCAATACTATTCGGATCACTCTTTTCATCCTTTTCAATTTCTACTTTCTGCTTTTCAGGAACAGTTATCTCTAAAGAATTTATAACATTGCTTAAATTCATGGCCGCGTTATCTTTTTCTTCCTTCTGACTACCACTCAATATATCTGCCATCTCATACCTTCCACCTGTTATACATTAATACGTCACAGGGATTCCTTTGTTATTGTAATGGGAAATTTTTAAATAGTTGAGTCTTGCCTCCATTACAGAAACTGACACATTAAATATTTTAGCCAAAACAGCTGAAGCCGGTATTTCCAAAGACATATATACTTCCTTCAGCTTTTTGAATGGAATCAGCAATTCACCTGCAAATATATCCATTTTTCTCTCGAATTCATCTTTTTTATCTTCATCAATTCTATACTCAATATGTGGTTCTGTGGTTGCCGGATCCAAATGACAACAATGCGCCAATTCATGTGCTATTGTAAATCTTTTTCTATTAACAGAATCTGTCTTTCTGTAAAAAATAGCCGCATCATTTCCCGATGTAAGTACCAGACCAAGGATATCTTTTTTATTTAGCGCCTCCTCCAAAAGTGTAAAGTCAACAGGCAACACAGATAATCCTATGGATGTAACCAGCTTCTCCAAATCAATTGGGAGTGAATCATAAACATCGTATTCTTTCAATAACTCTTCTGCCGTCTTATTATGTATTTTCTCCAGTACCTTACACATCGTATCACCTTCTTCTCTTCTGTACATATCAAAATAAATCATCTGCCCCATATAGATACACTCCTGCTTCTCATTCGTATTTATTATAGCACCAGGCATCCTATAATACGAAGCAGATACAAAAATCGACGTCTATCTTAAGTATATATTATCATAAAATAAAAAAGAAATGTCGAAATATATCAAAATATAGTTCAGACTCTTTGGTAATTCTTAGTTTAGCATTGCATAATCAAAATGTCAACCACCAGAATCTTACTAAAAGCAACATACTGTGAATTATATGTAATTTCTCACATTCATGTTCAATCTCTGCTCCACAATGACCTTCGCCAACCCTGCATCCACCCGCGTCTCCAAAAACCTTTGCAACCGTTTCAGACATCCATCATTAATCAGCGTAGATCCTGGGAAGAGATAAGGCATACGATCTATCATATCCGCCGCGCAGCACATATTTTCTATAAAGTAATATTTTCTGTAAATAAGAATATTCTCCCACTCTTCTGTATCAAATAATCTGGAAACCGCATCCGTATACATGCCAAACTGATAGTCCGTATATAGCGGTATCTGCTGAAGCAGCCGAACAATACATTCAGAATCACTTCCCAGCAATGTATGTAAAACACATTGATAATACTGTATCCTGACAATATCACCATGCACTGTCTTCCCTTTCTCAGTTAAAAACCAGGGATTCATAAAATTAATTGGATTTTCTGCGTTATTTTTCTTCTTGTAATAATCAATCGCCATCTTCGCTGCCGTCTCCAGATGCGTCAGGATTCGATGAATCGCACCATTCTTATCCCCTTCGTAAACAAAGTTCGCCATAATCCCTTCTGCTACCGAAAGTTCAGACTTTGCCATATTATAGACTAACTCTGATATTGGATCCTCTGCCGTAATCATATTGTTCGCCAGTTTGATGCATGACAAAGGATTCGGTTCCTGTGCCAGAACAATTATGTCAATTGCGTGGCTAATAACATTCTTTTTATCCATGCTTTTTCCTTCTTCCGCTATACCATCTTTATGTAACTCTGTATTCTTATTGTATCATTCAACACCAGACTGCACAAAATGCAGCCTCACGTTCTCTATAGGTTTCGAGCGCCCGGTCTATGATCAGCTCCGGGTCAATGGTTTCTTCGATACGCTCTCTGCCTACCTGTGCCATCCATAGCTTAAAGGGTTCTGCTTTGGGAGATGGAATCGACTGAATGATTCGCAGGATACCTTCTACATTGGCTGCCTGGATTTTTCTTCGTTTTCCATCAGCAGCGGTCATTTCAACTGGGGTACAAATTGTACCCCAGTTGGAGGAAAGTTCTAGATCGCGGGTACGCATCTTTTTGATGTATTGTTTGGGATCGACACTATCTGTCAAAACTGCCACAACATCCTGAACTGAAAAATACCATTCTTCTTGTCATCATTCCAAGCAGTACGTATTTGCTGACTTTCAAAAATCTGAATCTTGTCATTAGAACCCTTTTTCTGTTCCCACTTTCGACAGATTTTTTCGATTATATCATTTATATGTATTTTTTTCTACTCTCGATTATCTGTGCTCATGCTCTGCCCGGTATTTCTCCTTGTTACGGGTTTTGTACTATTTTTTTCTTGGCTTTATAAATATGTAATAAACATTGTCCATATTAATACATTCTTTATCAATTTTAAAAAAATACTTAACACAATCATCCTTTTCTATTTTCCTGTGATATTTAAGAATATGTTCAGAAACACCTCTTTCCTTTTTAACATGGCCGATTTCTCTCAATTCCATATCAAACGATGGTGAATCAAAACTCATGTTGACTGTTATCGTAAACGAATTAAGTTTTTCTCCAAAATTTCTTGGTATAAAATAGATAACCTGATCAATGCTAAAATCAAAAATCCCGTGTTTCCAAACCATGTAGTTCCCACTTGTTTTTCGTAAACACCAATTCTTTCCATTATTTAGTGCTTATGCGTAATCTATATAGGGTCAAAAAAAGGTAAGAAAAACCATAGAACTCCGTTCTCCTTGTTTCCTTACCTTGATTAGCCGTCTCTATTTTACCACATTTCATCTGGTTTTTCGACAGGTCTTTCAATATTTTTTCAAAAATACTACTTATATTATTCTTTTCTCCACACCATTTTATTCACAACACCAGTATAACTCTGAATAATCTTTACCACTTTTGTGGAGACGCTCTCTTCCACATAATCCGGCACCGGAATTCCCACATCTCCATCCCGGTTCATCTCCACTGCCGTATCTACTGCCTGCAGCAATCCCTTTTCATCAATGCCTGACAAGATGAAGCAAGCCTTGTCCAATGCTTCCGGTCGCTCAGTGGATGTGCGAATGCATACTGCCGGGAACGGATGTCCCACAGATGTGAAGAAACTACTTTCCTCCGGCAGTGTACCACTATCCGACACTACCACAAACGCATTCATCTGCAGACAATTATAATCATGGAATCCTAGTGGCTCATGCTGAATCACACGCTTATCCAGTTGAAAACCGGAACTTTCCAATCGCTTCCGGGAACGTGGATGGCAGGAATATAAAATTGGCATATCATATTTTTCCGCCATCTTATTAATAGCCGTGAATAAAGATCGAAAGTTCTTCTCCGTGTCAATATTTTCCTCTCGGTGAGCAGAAAGCAGGATATATCTTCCCTTCTCCAATCCAAGCCGCATATGAATATCACTGCTCTCAATTTTTTTCAAATTGCTATGCAGCACCTCTGCCATCGGTGAACCTGTCACATAGGTTCGTTCCTTCGGCAGACCATTTTCCGCTAAATAACGCCGTGCGTGCTCGGAATAACACATATTTACATCTGAAATAATATCTACAATCCTTCGGTTCGTTTCCTCCGGCAGGCACTCATCTTTGCATCGATTTCCTGCTTCCATGTGAAAAATCGGAATGTGCAATCTCTTTGCCCCAATCACTGAAAGACAAGAGTTGGTATCACCAAGAACCAGTACTGCATCCGGCTGAATCTCCACCATCAGCTCATAGGAACGGGCAATAATATTCCCCATAGTTTCTCCCAAATCCTTACCGACTGCATCCAAATACACATCCGGATCATCCAGCTCCAGATCATGAAAGAAAACTCCATTCAGATTATAATCATAATTCTGCCCCGTATGTGCCAGCACCGTATCAAAATATTTCCTGCACTTTTTAATCACTGCTGCAAGACGGATAATCTCCGGTCTTGTTCCGACAATGATTAACAACTTTAGCTTCCCATTATTCTTAAAAGACGCCATCCTTACTCCTCCACTTTTTCAAAAAATGTATCTGGATGTTTCGGGTCAAATGGTTCATTAGCCCACATCACAGTCACAAGATTTTCTGTATCAGACAAATTAATAATATTGTGCGTATATCCCGGCAGCATATGTACTGCCTCGATCTTTTCACCGGACACTTCAAATTCCAGCACCTCATCTGAGCCAATCCGCCGTTCCTGAATCAAACCGTGTCCACTTACCACAATAAAAAATTCCCACTTGCTATTGTGCCAGTGCTGTCCTTTCGTAATACCCGGTTTTGAGATATTCACGGAAAACTGCCCATTGTTCGCTGTTTTCAAAAGCTCTGTAAAACTGCCCCGCTCATCCACATTCATCTTCAGTGGAAAACATACCTTTTTCTCCGGCAAATAAGATAAATACGTAGAATACAACTTCTTTGCGAATGAATCAGCCGGAATCTCCGGCATCACCAAGGACTCTGGCTGGTTCTTAAACCTATCCAACAAATCAACAATCTCTCCCAGCGTTGCTCTATGTGTCACCGGCACATAACAATATCTTCCCGCAGCAGAATCCTTCACTTCCAGCCCGTCATAGTCACAATGATGCTCCCTTCCTTCTAAGGCATCCAAAAGTTCCTCCACTAAATCATCAATATAAAGCAATTCCAACTCCGTAGAACGGTCATTTACCATAATCGGTAAATCATTTGCAATATTATTACAAAATGTAGCCACAGCAGAATTATAATTCGGGCGGCACCATTTTCCAAAAAGATTCGGGAAACGGTATACCAGCACCTTTGCTCCTGTTTCTTCTCCAAAAGCAAAAAAAAGTTCCTCTCCTGCCAGCTTAGACTTTCCATAATCTGATTCACCATAACGACCGATCAGCGTCGCCTGTATGGAAGACGCAAGCATCACCGGACAAGTATTTTCATACCGTTTCAATGTTTCCAGAAGTGTCGATGCAAATCCAAAATTTCCTGCCATAAATTCTGCATTATCCTTCGGTCGATTCACTCCGGCAAGATTAAACACAAAATCAGCCTTCTCGCAAAATTTTTCCAACAGGGCTGGTTCTGTATCTATATCATACTCATAAATCTCGCCAATCTCAAAATTCCTGGTACGATTCTTTCCATCTTTAATATTGTATAAATTCGTCACAAGGTTCTTGCCGACAAACCCCCGGGCACCAGTAATTAAAATGTTCATAATGAATTCCTCCACAAAAATCATTTAAAAACAGCCAGTTTCCCAATCAGCCAGTTCATCTTGAATATATTTCAAAGATAGGAGTTTCTGCTTCACCTGCTCAACATCCAACAGTTCCGTATTACTTGAGTTAAACTCTGTCAGCGTATTCCGCTCCACATCGCCATCTTTAAAATATTTGTCGTAATTCAAATCTCTCTTGTCACATGGTACACGATAAAAATTTCCCATGTCAATGGCATGGGAACACTCTTCATTCGTTAATAATGTTTCGTACATTTTCTCTCCATGGCGGATGCCGATCACTTTGATTGGATTCTCTGCATGGAATACTTCCTTTACTGCCTGTGCCAGCACTTCAATCGTACATGCCGGAGCCTTCTGAACCATAATGTCTCCTGACTCTGCATTCTGGAAGGCAAATACCACCAGCTCAACCGCCTCTTCCAGGCTCATAATAAAACGAGTCATAGAAGGCTCAGTAACTGTCAATTCCTTCCCATCCTTTATCTGACTGATAAATAATGGAATAACAGAGCCTCTGGAACACATAACATTGCCATATCTGGTACAACAGATTGCAGTTTTTTCTGGGGACACCGTTCTTGACTTCGCCACAATCACCTTCTCCATCATAGCCTTGGATGTTCCCATGGCATTCACCGGATATGCCGCTTTGTCAGTAGAAAGGCAGATGACTTTCTTTACCCCAGCTTCGATTGCCGCAGTCAGCACATTCTCCGTTCCCAACACATTAGTCTTCACCGCTTCTACCGGGAAGAATTCACAGGATGGAACTTGCTTTAATGCTGCCGCATGAAAGATATAATCAACTCCGTGCATGGCATTCCTCACGCTCTGGATGTCACGGACGTCTCCAATGTAGAATTTCAACTTATCGCTGTACTCAGGGAATTCTTTTTGATAAAAATGACGCATATTGTCCTGCTTTAACTCATCGCGGGAAAATATACGTATCTCTTTGATATCTGTTTTTAAAAAGCGGTCCAGGACTGCGTTGCCAAACGAGCCTGTACCGCCTGTGATTAGTAATGTTTTTCCTTGGAACATGTTGTTCTTCCTCCCTTTTGTTTTCTGATGCTCTATCTATCCCATTAAGCCTGGAAGATCCACCGACTTCTTTCTTTTGTATAGTAGCCATCCATCCATTCTATAATCTCTTTCTTCTCCTCCTCATCCATAGCGATTTCTTTCATCTGCTCTTCTGCAGCATTATAAGCCTGATAAACCCAGTATCCGATTCCACGAAGATACTGATACCCATACGCCACATAATAATCCGACAGAACAGCGCGTTCTGACAAATACCGCATCCACTCTTCCGTTGAGATTGGAACCTTCTGAGTGTTCACACGATATTCCACATATTGGGCGAACTCTACAACAAACTGTCTCATAGGAATCAATAGGAATACAGAAAAAATATCTGCTGCGATTTCTTCCATCTTAACCGGACAGATAGGCATGATAAAATAATTCTCATAATACCTGTCTTCATCATAATGAAGCAGATAATGAACAAATTCATTCGCAATTGCATACCGCCTGGAAGAGGGCGGCACTTTATTATCGATATGTATAATCACGCTCTTCTCTCCGGTATACGAATCCTTACGGATGACGAGCTGCCCGATCTTGCGGTTCAGTGCTCGGACATTGGTATTCTGAAATTTGTCCATGAATTCATCTTCAACCTCAATTCCGAATTCTTTCACAAGCGCCTCAATATCTATGGGAAACACACAATTCTCTTCACCAAGAGTTTGAATAATTAATTGTTCCGCAAGTCTTCCTATTTTCCAGTAATATTTCACAATATGTCCCGCCTGTCCGATCTCTTTCAGCGTTTCTGATATCTCTTTTAACAATTCTTTTCGCTCCGGATTATATTCTAGTGTCGGCATCTTTGGTTCCTTCTTCCTGATAGTCTAGTCTTTCGTATTTTTTATTCCAGCAGATAATCTTTTCACAGTATTCTCTTCTCAAAATATTCCAAATCAGTCAGTCTACTTCCAAGATTACTGAAAGCGCTCATCTCTATCTGAATAAATATGTCGAGTAATTCTTCAATGCATCTCATCCAGCAGCTCCACAGATTCTGACCCGTCAAACCAAAACTATTATGTCCGGCAATATATTCCAGAATCTTCTGCTGCTTATGGTAAATATCTCCTGTTCCTCTTTTCATCATATCGAGGAAACTGTCTTTATATTCCGCGATTTCCGAAGCATCTGTCATGTATTCCTTTCGAATCACATAGAGCCATGCCGCTGCGAATCTGCTATACTCTCTTGGGGAAAGTGATTCAAGAGGTAGTATCTTTTCTTCTCCATAATATCTGCACAGTGCCATCAGCAAAATATACACATGGATATATTCACACTGTTTTTGCAATTCCCAGAACTCTGATAATGAAAATCCGCTTTTCTTATTTTCCGCTTTAATACAGGTCATAACAAAGCTTCTGTACTCATCGCGCACTTCACTCACAATACATTCTCCCTGACCGTATCCATTCTCCCACTCTTTTTTGAATCTATAGTACATACTTAGATACCCGTCATCAGAAATTTTCTTCTGCTTCTGTATCTGCCCTATCTGATTCTTGATTTTATCGTCATTTCTTTGCAGATCTTCAAATAAGAATTGACGATTATTCAGAAGTTTCAGAAGTTCCTCCAATTTTTCCGCATTATCCCTGGCTTTTGGAGAATTCATCCTGTTCATGATAATCTGAAGTTCATGTGCACCAAATGGAAAGATCAATTTCCCATAAGATTCCCTCGAAAGATATCCTCTTTTCACAAAATAATGCGTATAAGGCAGCTCTTTACATTTCAGATATTCCATCCGCTGCCATGCCGGTATCGAATATCTCTGAATTCCATACCGTTTTACCTCTTCCATAATACGTCTTACCACGCTGGCTTTATATGACTGATTTACGAATATAAAAGGATATATCTGCCTGGATAAGATATTCACTCTGGTATTTCCATCCTCACTCATAAAAAGAGCTGCTGTCGGGACATACTGAAGCATCCATTTCATAAAATACTGCTGCAGATATTCTCCCGGACTCATCTCGCCAGCCATTCCAACAGCTTTCACTCCATAACTACGCGCAATCTCCAAAGCATTCTGTCCATTTTCCTGCACCTTCTTCTCCAACTCCATCTTCTCGGTCGAGAAACTATCCATGAGAGTATATTGTTTCAAGATTTCAAGCAGATCTTCATGATCCTTCAATTCTTTCTTGATATAGAATGGTGTCAGATATTGCTTCCATGATACAGACACATTTTCCCGTTTTGAAACAACCATAAAATGATAATCGTCTGAAAATATATCTGCCAGATTGATTATGTGACTGGGTTTTCCAGTCACATAATTTGACTTCTGCAGGTTCACCTCCGGGCGGTGCTCAATCTCAAATAATATTGATTTTCCTTTTAATTCCTCTTGCAGCCACTTGCTATACTCCCGAACACATTCAAGCGCGTCGTTCCAACAACAGTTTGATTCCATACCATCATCACAACTCAGTCGAAGTATCGGGTTGAATTCACCTTTCCTTGCAAGAAATGATAGCATTACGATCAGTACGACATTCTCCTTAGAAAGATCAAGAAGTTCTTGCTTTGCCTCATCAAGCCAATGTTCTATGTCCACTCCTGTATATGAAATATTCCGTAATTCATCCAATAATGGATATCCAAAAAGGCGAAACCATTTGTATTTCGCATCCTCACCCGACAACGTCTGAAGCAACCGTTTCTTCCTTTCCAGACTTTCCCGAACCCCTTCTACAATTGCTTCCGGCTGATTCTTATTCATCTCCTTTAAAAGGCTCTGGACAGATTCCATCAATGGCTCATAGATCTCTTGCAGAAAATACTCCTCTCCCTTATCCGCAAATCCCTTTCTGCTCAAATTGATGTACTCCCTGGCAAGTTTTCCTTTGATATCAATAGACTGGAACAACTCATTCCCAATATCCGGAAGTTCTATCTCCGCAAGTTCAATCCCTTTGTAATAGATGCGGACGCCTTTATAATTCTCCCTGCTTTCACACTGCCTGTCCGTTTTCTCAAGTTCCCTCTGTTCGCGCAGCAGGAAATTCCTCATATTAATCGTACAGAACGTACATAATTCATTATTCCAGACATAAAAATAACCATTCCAGGTATCTAACAATGCCGTGGAATGATCCGTCTTCTCAATCAATACATTTTTGTCCGTATCTTTTTCCTTTTTATAATAGAATATCCATGATTTCGCTGTCTTGTCCCATACTCTGTCAGCGAACGTATCCTGAATCTGCTGATTCAGTTCTGTATTATGTACATAATCTGCAATCTCATTTAAATTATCCTTCCATACCTTTTTCTCGCCCAGATTACACTTCAATCTATGGAGTCGATTCTTATCCGACAGATTCAACGGTATCGTAATTCCCGGAATATCTTCCACTTTCAGATGAATCGGAAATAACTGTTCCCCGATCTGTTCATCCAGGTAAAGTGCCATCTGCGCCAAAAGTTCAGCGGAATGACGCAAGGGACGAAGCAATTCATAATCCTCATCAAAATAATCCTTACCATCCCATGCCGTCGGATACTGTTCATGCAGCATCTTTTTTGAAACTGGCACGAACACTTCAAAACAGGTCCCATATACATCATCTTTTGTATCAAAAGAATCTCTGGGCTTTACATTGATATATCCCTCATAATAATTCGATTTAACGGTAGAGAACGTAACTTCATATTTCTCGTTACTCCTTGTAAAAGTGTAACACTTGAACATATTCGTTAAGATAAACGCGCTCTGCAGGCCAATGCCGAATTCTGCAGTTGGCTTCAGCCATTCCGGCATATCCGCGATCATATGACGGTCACGTCTCCGGCTATTCCCTACTTTCGCTATTCCCAGGATACTATCCTTATCAATCCCCGTTCCAAAATCCTTAATCCGAACCTTGACTCCATACTCCCATCTGCCTTTATCGCCCTCTTTTCGAAGAGCCTCGATGTCTTCCTCTGTAATCGGGAAATCCTGCTTCTCCTCATTCCTCTTGACGATCTGCATCTCGATCTCGATTGGGAAAATATCTGTAGACAGAATATCCTCCAGTTCATCCGGAGACATCCCTCGCAATTCCTCACCTGACCGATAATATCCCCAGGTTCTTACACATTCCTGCCAATACTGCATCTTACTGGCATCAATCGCGTTCTGAAGGAATTCCCGCAAGAATACAAACTGTCCCTTATACACATTGGAACCTTCCAGAATTGCAAATGCCTTACTCTGTGAGATATGGAACTGCGTAGCCACAAGTTCTTCCGGAATCTGCATTCCTTCCAGATATAATTTAACCGAATCCACGGTGGGCAGCGCCCCGCTGAAGCCTCTGGGACAGATCAGCATCCAGTTATAACCGGCCTCTTTCAAAATTCCCTTTAAGATGTCGCATTCTTTTCTGACTAACCTCAGCGCTTCCTGCGTCTTGCAGTCTGCTTCGATTGAGATAATGTCCGGTCTGATATACAGTCTTCGGATTGCCTGATGTTTTTCATAATGACGTGCCGAGATCTCTGGAAGAACACCTACAAATTCCTTCGTCAACGGATGGAACCTGTCGTTGTCCATATCCAGAATATCCCCTAACTGCAGAAGTACCGCAACAAATCTGGGATGAAGATAATCCGAGACATATCCGTTATCTTCCTGCGGAAGTTCCATAATATGAGCAAAATCAGAATCTGTATGCAAACCGGCACATTTTGCGATTAACAGGAATATTCTCTGCGGAATTCCCGCCATCGAGAATCCGCTGCCTAATTTTTCAGAATCCAAGGTCCACTTTGACAGACGATCCGCCGACGTCTCGCCATGTTCTGACCTTCTATAATTCGCGATCAGATGCAGAATCGCGTAATACACAGATAGTTTGTCTGCGTATAACCGCTTTGTCTGCTCTTCTTTGCTGTCTTCATCATCATACTCATAATTCGTCTGCCGAAGTGATCTGATGGCTTTCTGAAAGACCACATCGCTGTCATCCTCTAATTCCTTTACCATGTCAAGGAACTTCTCATTCTGCACGATATTCTCCCGATCCTCATGCGTAATCACCATACCGATATCATGAATATATACCGTGTGCAGCAGCATAAAACAATCCGACGCCGATAATTCCCTGATCCTTGCCTCTCCGAGAATCATCTCTATATTGTGAAGCACTGTACTTGCATGGGATTCATCATGCTTACTATACGTTGGGAATGCACTCATCGTCGCCTCAAGCAGTTGAGAAAGCCACCGTTTGTTTTGACACCATGCATGCCACAATACCTCATTACGCTCCGTATGGTCTTCATGCAGATAATAATTCTCTAACTGCCCCTCTATTGTCAGGCGTTTTTTCTTCTTTTTCTTTTTTCCCATCTCTTCTATATCCCTTCACTGATTCTCCACATCCTTCTGCTTCGCGGCGGGGAAACTATTCTCTTTCGCAATTCCTTTCATATAATTCTTCTGTAATATGTCCACAAGTGAAACGGAATTGGCAAGACTCATACGGTTATCATTCTCCATGATCTCCTGATACTCTTTTGCGAATTCTTCATATCTCGCATCTTTATCTGACGCATATTTCATCTTCCTATGAAGATTGCAAAGTGCAAAATAAGTCGTACTCCTCTGAATCAATTTTCCGCCATAATTCTCATTCCTTGCATAATAACTAAAAAAACAGTTATTACAGAAAGCGCCAGGACAACTCCTTTTAAAAACGTCTCATATTCTTCCAAATAAAAACTGACAAATATTATGACAGCCGTCGCTGGAGTGCATAAAGATAAGACAAAGTTGCATCTCCTGACACTTTTCTCATAGTCTCTTCTCTTTTCCTTATATTCTGTCAGCCGCTTGAAAATCTCCGACTTTAATTCCTCATATTTTTCTTCCATACTCACTGTTCTCCCATGTCAAACTCCGCACATATGCTTCCCATCATCCTCTTCACCTCCCGACGCACCGCTTCCTTCCATCTGCAGTACCGAAGAACCTCCTCTGCCTTTCCTTCCAGTCCGGCAGCATCCTTAAGCCTGCTCAGAAATCGTACTGCATGGGCAATCTCATCTTCGTTATAAATAAATTGACTATCTGTATTCTGGATTCCATCGTATCTAACGTCGGCTGATGTGTCTTTTCCTACTTCCTGCAAGAAAAGAGCATCAGCCAGTTGTATCGGACGAAGCAAATATTTCTTCTCCGGCGGTTTGTTATGTATGTCTCTATATGCCAACTCTTTTTCAGTGAATTGCAGCGGTTCCTTACGAAACATAGTAAATGGCATAAGCAACAATTCTTCCTGATATTGGTAAGGATTATCCCCCAATACATCGTTCATGATAATATACGGTACCGAATCCGGAATCTCGAACTCCAACAGTAGGATACCATCCTTTTTCAAAAAGTAGCCTTCCGTATCATCTCTTAAAGAACATGATGTGAACGCAAAAGTAGATTGATGTTCAAGCATTTCCATGGACTGCATCCGATCCTTGCGAAATGCATGTATGGTTCCTCCTCCTTCATGGATGCGCTGATACCTGCACGCTGCAATGAAAATGTTCCGATATACATACATCAATTCATCCAGATGATTTATCAGATGGATGGGAAGTTTTTTCTTCTCATGGCAGATACGTGCCAGTTCATTATTAATACCGGGATATAATAGTAAATTCAGGATGTGATAGGCTCCTTTGGAAGTGTAGAATGGAGACGTGTACCTTTTGGTCGTTTCATCAGAAACGATTTGATACCGAGAAATATCTCCCTGATAGAAGCGGAGGCTGTTTAGTTCTTCTGGAGTGAATGTGTTATTCATATATAGACGCTCCCTAGATTTTATATACAATGAGTTCATTTATAATTGCTTTACCTAAATTGAAAAAATTACGCCGGGAAACCTCAAAGTCTCAAAATCACAGAATCCTAATTTAAAATTGTCTTTTCCTATTTTTCAAATACATTTCAATCTTTAATCTTAATATCCTAAAACCTTCTGTTTTAGAGTAAATCATTAATACAATTGTCAAAGAAGTAATTCCTACAAAACATGCTTTTACAAACCAAGACAAAACGCTATTAACTTGAATAAAAGAACTTAAAAAACCAATGCCGATTACAAGAAATATAATTAAAATAGCATTTAGTGATAATTGTATATAATATTTTTTAGGAGATAATTCAAAATACTCTTTGAATAACAGCCTAGGTTCATACCAAACATAAGTAAGCAATCTTGAAAGACCTGATGCAAAAAGTATGCCTGCCAGCCCAACAATTTTCCCCAAAATAATTGACAAAACCAAATTTAAGACTGCACACATAATCATTATCCATTTGGTTTTTCTATATAATCCAGTTGCTTCTCTATAAGACCATAAAGGCTGGAGGACACACGAAAGATACATATTAAGTCCAATCGCCACCACTACTAAATTATCCAGCACAAAGTCATCACCTAACCAGATACTCATTAAATCATTTACAAGAAGAATATAGCAAGGAATTACGAAACCACAAGCTATAAAACTCACAGATTGCTCACAACAAAAAATTTCATATCGCCTTTCCGCCTTTTCATTTACAATCAAATTTCCGATACTAGCAGTTAATGAAGTAAAAAGTAACGTATAAAACATAGAAATTTTATTTTGGAGCATCAAATAGTTGGAATAATATCCCACAGCTATTGTTCCAACTATCACTGAAATCAACATATTATCAGTCGTATTTAACAAAACTGAGGATACTTTATATAAAAATACAGATCCTATATTTGCAAATATATTCTTTCTTTCATCAGCCTTAAGTTCTACAGAATTTTTGATAAAAGGATATTCTTTTACAGCTACATAAGACGCAATCAAATTATTTATAAGAACAGAAATACACCCTAAAACCAAATATAACGTATAACTTTTCCAAATAGCAATGCCCATAATTTGTAAAATCGAACGTATTATATTAACTATCATTGTTATTCTTGTTATTTTAAAACTCTTTTGATCTGCACTTAAAATAGACGTTCGATATACACACAAATAAGAAAACACCACATTTGCTAATGACAATAAATAATATAATGTCAAATGTGGTATATCTTTTTCTAAATTTATTAAATATGGAAGAAAGGGTATCAGCGCAACACCTACAATGGATACAACAGCCGCAATAATTGTATATACTTTTTTATAAAAAGTCGTCAATCCAGCTATTTTTCTATAATCATTATCAGCCAAAGGTTTATAAAAACTATAAACCATCGCCGTGCCAAATCCCAAATCTGCCATAGATAATAAGCCTAACACATCGCTAAATAATCCATTTATACCAAGATATTCAGCCCCCAATCCCCAGACAAAAACCGTCCGTGAAACAAATGATAAAATAAGTGTCAATATTTGATTTAAAAAGTTAAACGCCACATTCATTGCAGCCTTTTTCGTTCTTCCTTCCGACACGTTTTCCTCCCTAGCTTTACTACATTTTTAATGCATCCGCAAGTTTTGTATATTTTTTCAACATATCTTCTAAAGGATACTCAACATCAGATATAGATAATGCTATATGTAAAATATGTTCAAATTCTTCTTCTGATTTTACCAAAAAAACATATCCCAATGTTTCAATCCATTTAAATTGATGCCCCACTTTTCCATCAATATTGTTAAACACTATGCACGGAGTTCCCGTAATTGTGGCAAAAATCATTCCATGAAGCCGATCCGTAATTACTAATTCTGCTGTTGCCATCTTATTCCAAAGTTCAAATAATTTTTCTCTTCTATCGCTTAGATTCTGTAAACTAAAATCAATACTTGTATCTTGAAATTGATACTCAATTTTTTCTTTCTTCAAATTATCAATAACTATCTTATTAACATCTATAGATTGATTTTTTTCTTTATCATTTCTTAGACAAAGTATTACCCCTTTTCGATTACATTTCATCAAATTCTTCGGCCGATATGAAAGTACCGTATCTGGCACAACCTCAATTAAACTCTCCGGATAACACCGTTTTAATAATTTATATGATTCTATATCTCGCGCAAAAATAATCAATTTGGGGGCCTCTTTAACTATTAACTTAGAATATTGAAAAAGAGCATTCCCTTCCTTTGAATCAGAGAAATATACAGATTGAGGAAAGACTATTATTTTATTATTTCTAAACTCTTTTATATATGTAAGGATTTCCTCAAATCCATCTATCCATAAGTCTCCCCAATATCCACCCCCACGGAGTACTATTATATCTGATTCTTTAGTTTCTCGACAAATTTGCAGCCAATATCTCATTTTATCTCTAGTCGTATATTCAATAATATCTGAATTAGAAATTCCACAATATTTAAGAAATTCTACCCTGCAAAGACCTAATGCCTGATCTCCCAAATTTCCATGAACTGCTGATCCTAAACAGATATATAATTTTTTATTTTCTTTTCGCGCTTTTCTAATCTTTTTTCCATATTTTTTCTGATACTGAATTTCTCTGCGTAACGCCTTTAATTTTTCTATCAACTCCATACTAATACTATTTTTCCTTCCACTTTACATATAAATCAGGCATCCATGCTATAAATAAATACATTCCCCTTTCCTTTACAGACAACCATTTATACTGTATGATATTCAGTGAGCCTTTTCTTAAAATATTTACTAACTGCATATATCGACCTGGATATTCATGTTTAATTCCTAATAAGCATATTGTCTTAAGTAAATACATACTTTGCCGATATAGGTATGATTTTGCTTCAGGTATAATATCTGGCATTTCTTTCTCCACAAAGGCTATCATCTCAAGGCAGTTATCAATTTTATCAAATTGGCTTCTATTAAATTTAGTCGACGTGATACTATTCTCCCTAAAATAATAATGATATAAAATATCTGGAATATAAACAATTTTACTTGCATTAGCAAACACCTTATACATTACCGCAAAATCTTCATTCGTTTTTCCAAATGGAAACTCAATTTTGCCAAAAACATTTGCCGAATAAAGCTTCAAGCATGCACTACAATCAAGTTCATCTTTGAGAAGTAATTGAATCGCTTCCTTAGAGGATAATATTTTCTGTTTACAATCAAACTTATATTTCCTAGTTACATAGCTCTTACAAGCTTCTATTTTCTCCATTCTACACATTGAAACATCTGAATCGGTATTTCGTAAAGCTTTATATAATCTCTCAAGCATATTTGGTGATATCTCGTCATCACCATCAACAAAACTATAAAACTTCCCATGTGAAATTTTCATTCCAGCGTTACGCGCATCAGATAATCCCCCATTTGCCTTATGAATCACTACAATTCTGGAATCTTTTTCTTTCCATTTATCACAGATACTTGGGCTATTATCTTCCGAACCATCATCTACAAGTATAATCTCAAGATTAGAATACGTTTGCTTCACAACACTTTCAACGCACCGATTTACGTAGGGTTCTATATTGTATATTGGTACTATTACGCTAATTAAGTCTTCCATCGTTTATAACTCTCTAATAGCCTGATAAATACGTTTACAATTATTCTGATCTCTTATGCTAAAAAACGTATTCTGACGCACTGCATATTTGTTATCTGTAACAAAATTATTACAAACATATTTTTTTATCTCGGCTATCACAGCTTCCTCCTCTCTGCAAATTGGACCAAAGCCATCATTTTCATATGAAAAGTATCCCTCTGAATGCTGTCCATTCCGGTAATCATCATAATCAAACTGATAATATATAATTGGTTTATTCATATATGCCATATCAAATGCTACGCTTGAATAATCAGTTATTAACATTCGCGATTGATTCAATAGCTGCTGAACATCAAACCTTCCGGCATCTGATACAATAATCTTTTTACATTTTACGGAAAACAAATGAACAAATTTCTGCATATCCGAATGAGGGTAAAAAATCAATTCAAGCTCGTTATCTTCAAGCAAGGTTTCAATTTCTTCATTATACAACAAATTTTGATAGACTTGAAAATACCTACTCTTTTTAAATTCTTTTTCATCAGCATTAGCAAGCCACGCTCGCCATGTTGGCATTAGCAATATCTGATGTTTAGGCTTTTCCACTCCCAAACCATCAAAACGAGCGAATCCTAGCAACTGCACCGTTCCTTCTGGATAGCCAAACTCTGCCTTACAAAATTCATATTCCGGCTGTGCGGCACACACAAACAAATCTGCCCGGCTAATCGAATAATAGCCAAAACTAATTTTATCCTTAGTAATACCATGTTGTAAAAAAACTCTCTTATTTTTTAACAAACCATGTGTTTCTAAAAAATTAGATACTCTACTGTTTGGAGAATCTAAATCCACATGCGCACTCACATGTTTAGATGCCATTAAATAAACTATATAATGTTCCAAAGTACCAAACGAAATTATATTGCCATATTTTTCAATTTTTAATTTGTCTTCAGCATTAGCTGCAATTACATATGCCGCATCCTGACTAGGTGCATTCTTTTTAATATACTTATACAGCCAATATCCATTATCTCGCGCTTCTTCTGGTCTCTCTGATACAAGCCATAAGTCCGGATGTTTTTTTTTCCGAATAGTTGCAATAGGCCAAGCAATCGAAAACAATACTATTGCTTTTATATCTTTCTTTGTAAGTTTATCTTTAAACACAATATTCTCCCAACATTTTGCTCATAGCAATAACTTCTAAATTAACCTATTTTTTATAAACTCTTTTCCAATATATCCGCGATTCGCTCACATGCATGCCCATCACCATATGGATTTGACGCGCAACTCATTGCATCATATTTTTCTTGGTTTGTTAAAAGTTCTGTAAATTCTTTATATATAGTGTCTTCTTCTGTTCCAACCAGTTTTAAAGTTCCCGCTATTATCCCCTCAGGTCTTTCTGTTGTATCTCGCATCACCAAAACTGGTTTTCCAAGCGAAGGTGCCTCTTCTTGAATTCCACCTGAATCCGTTAATATCAAATGGCTTCTTGCTTGAAAATTATGAAACTCTAACACATCCAATGGCTCAATAATATGAATTCGATCATCATCTCCCAAAATGGAATTTGCAATCTCCCTAACCAACGGATTCATATGAATTGGATAAATAGCTTTTACATCTGAATGTTCATCCATAACTCTTCGAATCGCCCTAAACATATTTTTCATCGGCTCGCCCAGGTTTTCCCTTCTATGAGCAGTAATAAGAATCAATCTACTTCCTTCAGCCCATTCAAGTTCTGGATGCGTAAATGTATCACATACCGTTGTTTTTAAAGCATCAATCGCAGTGTTTCCTGTAACATAAATAGTTGCTTCTTTTTTTCCCTCTTTTAATAAATTATTCTTCGCAAACTCTGTAGGAGCAAAATTATACTGGCTAATAATGCCAACTGCCTGACGGTTAAATTCCTCTGGATAAGGAGAATAAATGTCATATGTACGTAATCCTGCTTCTACGTGCCCGACAGGAATTTGCAGATAAAAGCATGCCAATGCTGTTGCAAATGTCGTAGATGTATCACCATGAACAAGTACAACATCCGGTTGTATTTCTTCCAATACATCTTTAATTTTTTCCAAAATATTAACGGTTACATCAAAAAGGGTCTGCTTGTCTTTCATGATACACAAATCATAATCGGGACTAACATTAAATGCACTCAAAACCTGATCTAACATCTGTCGATGCTGACCGGTAACACATATAATTGCTTTTAGTTTTTTTCTCCGTTTCAATTCATTTACAAGTGGACACATTTTAATTGCTTCTGGTCTAGTTCCAAAAACAAGCATCACTTTTTTCATCTTCTTCCTCCTCCGATTACATAGACCACATTTTTACCTACAAACATATACCTCAAATAATCTAATTACAGTTTTTACACCATACCTATCTAATAACATGCATTTTATGTCACGTAAGTTCAGTAACAATATATTATTCTCATATATCACTTCTCTTTAAGCTCTCTAACAATCTCTTCTACTATTCTATCTATGTTGACACTACTATAAAATGTTTTACAATTGCGGCTCATAGTATCATAATTCTCTTCAATCTCTCTTATTGTCATCGCAATCGCCTCCGCTGTTAATTTTGAACATTGTCCAATATTATTCAATTTAAATGGGATTTCCAGTCCTGGTATATCGTTTCCTATCATCGGAATTCCAAAGCAAGCATACTCATATAGTTTGTTAGGCGCACAATATAATGCATTCAACGGATCATAATGTCTGATATTGCTTGTATTAACATAAGAGAGTACACCAATATGAGCTCTACTCGTAACTGCAAGATGATCAGGTGCTGAGATGAATGGTATAAAGAAAGTTTCAGGATATTTATCTAGTAATTTTCTTACCTCAATATCATCTCGTCCCATCAAAACCATACAATACTCTTTTCCAAGCAAACCTACCGCTTCTATAAACTGATCCAATACTCGCTCATAGCCAAATGTTCCCTGATAAAGTACAATCTTTCGATTGCCAATTTTTTGAAAAACCTTTGCCGCATCAGAACTAATTTTTTTTATATCATACTTCTTCTCTTCCACTTTTGGTTTATTTGGGATAACTTTCGGTGTCTCGCATAGTTGCCAGTATGCCTTTTGAATATGCGCTCGATTATATTCTGGAACGATAATCATCTCTGCTTTTCTTGCATACTTTTCTATATGTGCTTTAACAACCGGAATCTCGTCAAATATTGGTATATCATGAATCAGTTCCATAAGCTGCATAACATGTCGATAATTCAATAACAGGCTTCCCGTCTCCATGGCATCATAATCTGTAATTGTCCATATTACATCTTCTTTTCTCGTAATTGTTTTAATTACTTTTCTCAACTTTTTTCGCCTTAAGACACGCTTTCCCAATGCCTGAATTCTATTTGTTGATTCTTTCGATTGAAGATCGATAATATTAAAATTATTAGCAGCTTTTATTTCCCTCGGAAGTGCCGCGCTATACATAGTTATTAAACTGACCTGTACATCCAACCTTGTAAGACTCAATAATAGATTCCTTGCTGGTGGCAAATTATCAATATGTGTCAATAATACGATAACTAATTTCATCTTTTACCTCTCATAATATAACAATTTATTTGTCGAATCTCTATAACCAATAAATAATCCCAAAACCAACCACAAAAAGTAACATTTTACGCCTGGTCCAAACGGTGACTGTTCCTCAAATATGCCATTAATCCACATAGTTATAGATAAAGCTATAATCAAAACACAAAATAACCTATACCGCTTGTCCCTAATATACTTAAATCCTATATACAATGGTTGTAAAGAAAAAAGCAACACCGGAATTCCTCCTAGGATTCCATAACTCATTAATACCGCTAAAGGCATAGATTCCAAATAAGTACCTCCGGTTCCAGAAAACCAGTACATTCCAAAATTTGCTTTAAAATATTCCACATGCAAATCACGATTAGAAGTAACTGCCGTCAAATCATTAATATCTTTATTATTAAGTATAATTTCTTTGATATATAAATTGTATAATTCTGCGTTTGTAAATATAATTATCAATGTGGCAACTAATATAACAATGCCTATTACTTTATGAATTTTCTTTTTCAGTATAAATAAAATAAAATAAATTATCACTATCAGAAGTGTAAGTATTGACGCTCTGCTTTTCATCATAATAATGAAAGCCGCAAAAAATATCATGGCAAACGCAGATAAAACTTTATTATACTGTAAGAATTGTGTAGCTATCAGTATTATTGCCACAAGGAATATCTGCCCCGCCGAATTTTTAGAGCCATAAAGATACCCAGAACCTCCCCAGTCTACACCTCTGAAAATATTAAAATATAAATATATCGCAACAGCCAAAGCACTTGTAATAAACGCAAAAGATATTTTCTTCAAATTTGTGTAATCCAAATATGTTCCAGCCCATATCCCAATTAGCAAAATAAATGCACATAAATTAATTGGACGAAATAAATCTGAAGAAAAATAGGATTTTCCTAAAAATCTTCCTCCCAAACATATCACATCAAAAACAATTGGTAATAACAAATACTGCCATTTCAATGTTCTTCTATCAATCAAAAGCATTACCGCTATAAAAATCCACGTCCCTGAATAAGCCAAACTTATTATTCCGCTTTCCATTAAATTAGGCATCTGTGACAAATTGCAAAAAACACATGCTATAACAATTAACCCAGTATAAAAATTTTTTTTAGATACCAAAAAACTCTCTCCTTATATGACATCATAAATAACAATAACCTATTACTATAATCCTCTTTTTTTATAAACTGTATCCACGAGCCATCTTGCAAAAGTAAACAAGAAAATTTTTAACCTTTGGTGATTATCATAAGCATTCCAAATGCACTGCCATTTCATCCAAAATGGAATCATCCTCACGGTTTTCTTTCTATTTTGGATATTGATTCTCCCATAAATAGATGTAAGCTGGTAAAAAGAAGAACAAATATATCTCTTCACAGCCTTTTTGACATTCGAAGAAAGTGAGTACTTCTTTAATAGCATATTTTCTTTTTCCACCACGTAAATTACATCTTGTACTTGCTTCAGTGTTGGTGTTTTGGTTGCGCTTCCGACTCTCTTTCGATAAGCATAAAACTCTAAATCACTCTGATAAATCCTGCACTTTTGATCACATATCAATGCTTCAAGAAAAAACAACTGGTCTTCCTCATACGCTATACCCTCTGGAAAAAGCAGATTATGCTTCGTCAAATATTCTCTTTTAAAAAAGCCCAGCCATGGAACCACTTCGTTAGCATGCTCGTTGATTGACCTTTTCAAAAATTCATATCCCGGCAAAACTTTATTAGCATATGATATATCAGGGAACTTATGTTCTTGATATTCTTTTGTTTCCTCATCATAAATCGCATACCATCCGCGGATAATATCGAGACTATACTTTTCACAAATATTCAAGAATTTGTCAGCAAAATTCTCTTCAAAAAAATCATCGCTATCAACAAAGCATATATACTCTCCTTGTGCCGCTTTTAAACCTATATTTCTGGCCGATGAAATACCACCGTTTTGTTTATGAATAACATTTATATTCATATAGAACTCCGCATATCTATCACAAATCGCAGCACTTCCATCCGTCGAACCATCATCTACCAAAATAATTTCCGAACTCTCTACGCCTTGTTTAATGATACTTTCAATACAATCCTCTAGATATTTTTCCACATTATAAATCGGCACAATGTAGGTTAATTTAATTGTTTTCAAAGCATTAATCCTTTCTAGCAGTATCTATAGTTTCCGAGCCTTCCATCCTCGTTTGAAAACACGAATTTTCAGATATTGTACTAATATGGAAAATCCCCTTTCTGAATCTCAAGTCGATGTTTCCTCCAATATCTCATGGCTTCTTTTAAGCATTCGGCATTCTGCTTTTTAATCTTCCATTCAACAAATCGCCAAAAATTGCACCATCGCATAGCAACAACAGACTTCCATCCCATCTGATGTTTGTAACTCAGATATGCCCTATTTAAAATATACATATAAGCACTCTTTTTCGTCGGCGTCCTATACTCTCTGCTAACCATATGCTTCACATGTACTCTGTTGGACATAATACATTTCAGTTTTTCTGCCTTGGCTTTTTTATAATAATCATAAGTATAGTCCAAATCCTCTGCGTATGCATACCCCGTCAACTTCTCATCCCACATTAGTTTCCATTTATTTGCAAGAGATTTTCGGATAACAAAGAAAAATCCCATAGCCCACATTGTATCTGTCTGCTCAGTAATTTTATTCGGAAAACATCCTAACATGGACCACGTAACATGTCCAATATTTCTTTTTGAAAAAGATTTCGTTCCCAATAGATACCCTATCTTAGACGTTGTTTCTGATGCATTGTCATCAAGTCCTGCTATCATTGCAATCTGCTTATTCGACATCAAATTGTATATTTGTTTTAAGGTATCCGAATAAACGTCTATATCATCATCCGAGCATATTATTACTTCATGTTTCGCATAAGAAAAGGCTGTATTTCTGGCTTTTGTTAAAGACGGCTCTGCCTGATACACATAAAAAGTTTCTATTCTTCCTCTAATTTCTTCTACTAATCGCTTAATTTCTGCAGCAATTTCTTCACTCGTACTTTGATCTACAACCACTATTTGCGCTGGAAGACACTCACTGTCTAAATATTTATTCAGAGTTCTTTTCAATGTTTGCGGTCGATTCATAGTAGGTATCAAAACCGTTATCGGTAAAATTGTTTTTTTCATCCTTCATCTTTCCTTACATGTTCCACAATATTTCCAGGTGCTTTTGCACCATAGCTTCTATCGTATAATTTCTCATTATATTCAAGCTATTCTTTCCAAAGGCTTTTTGTTTTTCTGAATTAGTGAGCACTTCTATAATTTTCTCTGAAATCGCGTCCACATCTTCTACTGGGACAACGTAACCATTGACATCATTCTTAACTAGTTCTAGCGCTGCTGCACATCTGCTAGTAGAAATAATTGGTAACCCATGTGCCATTGCTTCTTCTATAACAAGCCCCCATATATCCTCTCGTGTCGGTAACACAAAAATATCTGAAGCATAATAATATTCATTCAAAATATTTTTTGACTTATATCCAACAAAATGTACATTATTAAGTTGGTTTTCATTTTGTAATAAAAGATATTCCTCTGTCGGCTCTCCTCCAACAAAATATACCCCTACTTCTTCTGGCAGATTGGATACTGCTTTTAATAATATATCGAACCCTTTTCTTGGTATAAACTGACCGACCGCAAGAACGATTTTTTCTTCTTTCATACCTAATTTTTCGCGTAATTCATCCTTTCTTCCCTTTTCAGGTATGTTTATATCTATTTCTTCCTCCCTTACTGATGTAAATGGATAACGAATTATTTTCTCTGCATCGGCTCCATAAGCAATAAAATACTCATCACAAGCCACTCCTGTACTAAAATATCCATTTGCCCCAGTTATGAAATATAGTTTTATACCTTCTTTAACTCCTTCCCCATTTTTGGCAAATCCACCATCGCACTCCAAATAATAGTTTATACTATGTTTTCTCATATATTGAATAGCCAACATTCCAGTTGGCGAAGTAAAGTTTGAACAAATAATATAGTCAAACTTATGCCGCTTTAAGAAGTTTATAATGCCCAAGCAAATCGCAGTATCTGAATTGATTTTTATTCCTTTTAAAACAATTCCTTCAAAATTTTCAAAAGCATAATTATTCCAAGAACTATCCCTTTCATCCGAAGTAGATTTTTCAAATATTACTGTCAAATTCAAATATTTTCCTAATTCATTAAAAAACTCCACCCTATATGGTGAAGGTACATTAGTGATAAATAAAACTTTCAACTGTATTTTCTTCCTCATGTCTAATAATAATTTAAGTACTGCTCTATTATTTTATCTTTAGTTACACAGCCTCTTTTATCAGGAATAGGTCGCAAACCGGCAATTTTATCTATTATATTTTCAACAGTGTTTTCTTTCACGGTTGTTCCAAATAACACAGCACTCTCTGGACTCCCTCCCGTTTTATAGGTAATAACAGGTGTTCCACTTGCTATTGTTTCAAGATTAGTTGTTGAATAATTATCTTCAACCGTTGGGTTTACGAATACATCTGCAATAGAATACAAATTCGCAAGATGCTTTACACTATTCGTTCTTGTAATGCCTATCATTTTATGGGATAAATCAATCTTTTGTTTCCAGTACCCCTGTATTTTCCCAGATACTCCTTGATAGTTCGTTTGTTATCACATGCCAGTCTATCAACCTTCAAATCCAAAGGCTTTGTTTTTATTTTCTTAATCATATCATATATAGTTTTTATGTCTCCCTGTGGAACAACATACCCGCATAAACCAACGCTTTCCGCACATCCTCCTGTATCATATGAAATTACCGGCGTTCCGCAAAGAATTGATTCCACATTAACTAAACCATAAGAATCACAATATGTCAGATTTACAAACACATCCACAGCGCTATAAATATATGTCAACTCCTTAACGCTTGCCGTTCTTTTTATTCCAATTATCTTTGGAGGCAATTCTTTTAACTGCTTTTCAGTCAATCCAACCATAACAATCTTAAATTTATCATCTAACATCTCAGCCAACTTTAAGAAATCTGAATATCCCTTTAAGTCACTCCATGCTGTCGCAACGCCTAACACTACAAATTTATCTTCCAAATGATAAAATTCTCGAAAATCATTCTCCAATGGCATAAATTGACTTGTGTCTATACCATTGTGAATAACTTCAACTGGATACTCCGACAAAAAAGACTTTCTTGTTAAGCCAGCAAGCCAATGTGACGGAGTAATAATCGTCATGTCAGATACTCCAGAAAAAATAGTTTTTTTCTTCTTCCAATTTTGTTTGGATCTATCAATAAAACTTTTCGGATATTCTTTTATTTGAGGGCATTTATAACAACCTTTACTCCACCTCTCACATTTTACCGCATCACAATACGCACTATGACCGGTAAAAGCCCAACAGTCATGCAATGTCCATATCACTTTTTTGCCGCTACATTTCAAATAATCAAAGAGAACTTCTATATTTATATAGTAGCCATGAAGATTATGAAGGTGTATTACATCTGGGTCATATTCTTTCATCCATTTAACAAATTGCTTTGTAGCTTTTTTACTGCCAAATCCTGCTCCATCCAGTAATCTTGCTTTCACACCATGAACTTTAACATCCCAATCTGAGCCAATCTTCACAGCATACTTTTTAAATTGTTCAGGAACCTTTTCTCTACCATATGCAATTTTTACTTCATGTCCTTGCGCTTCCAGTGCAGTCGCAAGATCTGTACAAATCCGACCTGTGCTGCGAATACCACAGACGACATTAATCATCAAAATCTTCATAATAAATCCTTTTCACACTTTTGGTTATATCTCCACCATACTTTCTAATTTATCCATATACATGGATTCCTTAAAATTTTTTTCATAAAATTTTCTTGCATTTTTTCCCATCAGTTTCCTATCTGTATCTCTTGCAATAAATTTTCTGATATTCTCAGTCAACTCAATTGCATCACCTGCTTTACCACAGAATCCGCATTGCGCTTCATTTATCACTATTTCTGTTTCACCATCGATCGCACCAATAAGAGGTTTCCCGACCGCCATATAACTCTGCACCTTCCCGGGAAGAGTAAGACTAAGCACAGGATCAGCCGCCAATGTAACAAGCATTGCATCTGCCTTTTTATAAAAGTCTGGCATTTCCTCAAGTGGTTTTCTTCCATAAAACTCTACATTCTCCAGATTCTTACCAATCTTCTGCAATCTTTCCAAATCAGTACCTCCGCCAATGATATGAAACCGAACCGGCTCGTCTTTCAAAAGATTTGCTGCTTCCAGTATTGTTTCCACGGATTGAATCGTTCCTATATTTCCGGCAAACATAAAATCAAATATTCCATTTTCTTCTTTTATTGGCATTTCTTCGAAAATATCTTCCGCATATTGTGGAAGATACTCTATTCTATCTTTTCTAATACCAAATTCGCTCTTAAAATAGTCAGAGAACATACGACTTGTAATTAGAATCTTATCCACCTGTCTATAAATTCTTTTACTGACATGATGATAATATTTATAAATCAAAGACTCTCTTGTAATACCACCCGCAATCAAACTTTCCGGCCATAAGTCAAGACAATACATGATAGCTGGTACTTTGTATCTTTTTTTATAGCCAATCGCTGCATGTGCCATCATCACAGGACTTAACTGATTACAAAAAACAACGTCAAATGGTTTCCCATCAGAAGTCCTACACTTACTTGATAAGGCATAGGCTGTAGAAGTTACCGCATAACTATAATAATTAAGCATTCTCTTCACGCTTCCTGTTCCCCTCGGAATTTCAAAACACCTATGTACTTTTACACCGTTTATAATTTCGTCAATATGTTTTCCCTTCCCATATCCATCATAAATTTTTCCTTCCGGATAATTGAGATACCCCGTAACAACCTGCACTTCATGCCCACGTCGAACCATTTCTTCGCAAATATCAGAAATCCTAAAAGGCTCCGGTTTATAGTATTGGCAAATTACAAGTATCTTTTTCTTTTCTTCAGCACATTTTTTACATGATTCATTCATTTCATGCTTTTTTAACTCCCCGGTACCACCTTCGACAACAGAGTTATCATTCGCAAATACACCAATAGAATCAAGGAAACACTTAATATCAATTCCTATTCCTATTTTTTGCACATACTCTCCATCAAGTTTTGCTTTCGCAGGAATCTCAAGCTCATCCCTTCCATTAATTTGCGCCCAGCCGGTTAACCCGGGCTTAACATCATTCGCACCATATTTGTCTCTTTCAGCAGTTAACACATCCTGATTCCATAGTGCTGGCCGAGGTCCGATAATTGACATATTTCCAATAAAAATATCCCAGATCTGTGGTAGTTCATCTAAGCTATGCGCTCTTAAGAATTTTCCTACTCTTGTAATATATCTATCCGGATTATCCAACATATGCGTCGGGACATCATGCGGAGTACACATTTTCATGCTTCTGAATTTATGTAATTTAAAATACTTTTTATTCTGTCCCATTCGCTTCTGTGTAAAAAGCACCGGTCCCGGATCATCAATAATAATTGCAAGCGAAATTCCAAGGTAAAGTGGTGATAAAACAACCAAGCCACTAAAAGACAACACAACATCTAAAATTCTCTTAAAATATTTCTCATATATTCCAGGTTTATATTCTGACATTCCGCTTGATTCCAAATGTCCTCTTACACCATCTGCATTTTCAGCATCGCGATCATCTTTCACAAAAACGACCCGATGACCTTCCAGCACATTTTTTTCTTCCGGAACATTCTGATATACAGAATTATTTTTCTTCAATTTTGCAATAACGCTCAATCCACAAAATACCACACACACGCTTGTCGCTATAATTCCTATTATTTTTGCAAAGTTTTTATCCATATACTTCTAACGCTCCATTTATCTTTTTCTACCCATTTAGAGCACTTCTTCCTTTCCCCACTAAAAAAAGCCCCTCCAGGGACTTTTCCTTACTCTCTTACTCTGCATTTCTTCTATTATATATATTCATCTATTCTATCTTTGCCACAATCTCCAGCCCTACCTGGATGTTCTGTGTTCTTCCAAACATTTCTATGTCCAGCCAGGCTTTGCGCTTGTGGCGATCTATCTTCCGTATATATCCTTCCTTGCCCTGCAGCGGTCCGGATGTTACTTTGACCTGCGAGTGTTCGATGACACCCTGGGACATCTCTACCACTTGCTTTGCACCGCCGAAACTCTCCAGGAAAGCGATTTCTTCTTCTTGAAGCGGAACAATCTCTTCACCGGTTCCGATTAGCTTTGTCAGCCCGATGATTGTTTTCAATTCTTCATATAGAGCTTCTACATTTTCTGTAATCATAAAAACGTACCCGGGGAAAAGGACTTTCGTCTGTGTTGTCCACTCTCCACGGATACGTTTTTGCTCTTCATAATAAGGGATAAAACACCGCTCCAGCACTTCGGCGGATACATTTTTTTTGCATTGTATCCGTATGCTTTCCTCTGTGCCTGTGCGTGTCTGCACAACATACCACATGGGCAGTTCTCCTATTCTTTTTATTATCCCTTGCCTTTAATAAAACAGCCCACCCCAAAAAGGGTAGGCTACGCCATTCCGCCTTCATTCAGGCGGATGATTATCTTCATTTATTACATTCCGGGCAGTTGAACGCGGCAAGGCGACGATTCAACTCCACGAAAATTTTTTCTATCAGTTCAGCCATGCACAAAGTCATAAAAATCTGAGTTCAAACTTGTTTGAAAACGAAGATTTTATGTACTTTGTATATGGCGCTCTGCCATAAGCGAGAATTTAGCCGCGTATGCGACGAAATAAGCTGCGAAGCAGCTAATTCGAGCTGTTATGGCTGAACTGATAGATGCTATGTTCAGCCATGCATAAAGTCACAAAAATCTAGCTTCACTCAAATCACAATCTATTATGCACCTGCATGTTTTGTTTTGTCAATATGATAAGTCGGCACAATCTCTGCCACAATCTCTTTCATATGCCCGTCCTCGTGACGGCTTGCTTCATCCAGTTCATGAAGCTTCTCTTTGAACCATTCGTCGTCCATATCGATGGGCTTTCCGATATGGATCAGTTCATTTTCTGTTTCCTGAAGCCCTTCTTCATCCATCAGAAGTTCTTCAAAAAGCTTTTCGCCCGGTCTGAGTCCGGTATATTCTACCATAATATCTACATCTGGCTTGTATCCTGACAGACGGATCAGATTTCTCGCCATATCGTCGATTTTAACCGGATCCCCCATATCCAGTACGAAGATTTCTCCGCCTTTGGCATAATAGGAAGCCTGCAGTACCAGAGATACTGCTTCCGGTATGGTCATAAAATAACGAATGATGTTCTTATCTGTTACCGTGACCGGTCCGCCTTCGGCTATCTGTTTTTTGAAAAGTGGTATTACGCTTCCATTACTTCCCAGTACATTTCCAAAACGCACTGCCACAAAATCGGTATTCGAACTCTCCCGGTTCATCATCTGTACCACCATCTCGCAGAGACGCTTGGACGCCCCCATGATGTTGGTCGGATTCACCGCTTTGTCTGTGGAAATCAGCACGAACTTCTTAACGCCATACTTGGTGGCTGCTTTTGCGGTCTTGTAGGTTCCGATAACATTATTTTTAATCGCCTCGTTGGGGCTGTCCTCCATGAGCGGCACGTGTTTATGCGCTGCTGCATGGAAAATAATGTCCGGACGGTATTTTTCAATGACCCAGTTGATACGGTTCGTATTCCGCACGGAACCGATCAGCGCCTTTAGATTCAGATTCGGATAAGTTCTTTTTAACTCCTGCTGAATCTCATAGGCATTGTTTTCATAGATTTCAAAGATTATCAACTGCTTTGGTTCTGCATGGGCAATCTGACGGCACAACTCGCTTCCGATGGAACCGCCGCCACCGGTAACCATAACCGTTTTCCCTTTGATTGCCGCAAATATCTCTTCGTTGTTGACCTTCACCTGTGCCCTTCCCAATAGGTCGGTGATTTCAACATTACGAAGCTTGCTCACATTTACCTCGCCATTTACAATCTGGTACACTGCCGGAACTGTCTGCATACGGCATTTTGTTTCCTTGCAAATGTTAAGAATATCTTTTCTGTTCTTTCCGGTTGTAGCCGGAATCGCATAGATAATACGGTCAATATCGTATTTTGCCGCCATCTCGATAATGTCATAACGGTCTCCTACGATTGGAATTCCTTCCAGTTGTTTTCCAATCTTGCTCGGATTGTCATCAATAATACAACAAACCTTTACGTTCATTTTATCGGAGTTAATCAGTTCCTTTATCAGTGTCTGTCCTACGGCGCCCGCTCCGATAATCATGACATGCTCCCGCTCTTTCACGTTGAATACCTGGCTGTTCCGCTTGGAATAAGCCCGCAGTATCCGGTAAGAGAAACGAATTCCTGTTGTCGCGCAGACGGACAATACGTATCCGATGCAATAATAGGATCTGGGCATTTTCAGATCCATAAAGAGAATGCCCGCCGCATATACCGGTATCAAAGTAATATATGCCGTCAGAATCATCCTGACCTCCGCCACACTTGCCAGCCTCCATACACTATGATACAGCCTGAAGGCATAAAATACGACAACTGTCGCAATGACCCAGAATGGCATGGACCATATATAGCCTTGTATATATTCTTCCGGTATCCGTGAAAATAAAAAATCAAATCTTATCAGCAGTGCTGCCAGATAAACCGCCAGTGTAATTAATATGTCCATAAACGCAAGAAGCATGGCTTTGTGTATCCAGAGCATCTCTGTCTTCCGCTCTCTCATCTTCATAATTAACTTCCCGTTCTCTTTCCTTTTTATAAAGTTTATTATCTACTCGGCAGGATATGATTTTCTTCTTAACAAATAAATCCCCAGCCCTACAAACATCATAATAATCGCCGCAATAATCGCCTTGTGCGGATCAATCACCGGCACATTTTCCCCTACTACTTCACTTACCACGGCATCTTTGCTATAATAAAGCATTCCAATAGAAGCCACTACCACCAACACAGCGGCTGCAATCGACTTCCATTCTTTTTTTATGTACTCCATCGCAAATTTCCTTTTCTCTTACTGTTTTCTAACTGCATCCCTTTCACAGGAGCCTTTACTATTTTACACAAATCCATTCATTTTTACAAGGGATTATCTTTTCTCCGACAGCGTATTTACACTTTTTGTTACTTTTTGCGGTTTTTTCGTCAATATACAATCGTTTTTTGCCGAAAACATACATCAAAAAATCGACTATAGCGCAAAAAATTTATTTGTGCTAAAATTCTTAATGGAAATTATGGAAAAAAGAGGTTAAGACTATGACAAAAGAAAAGATATATCGAGGTTTCTTTTACGCTGCGGGGCTTTTAATCCTGGCGCTTGGCATTACATTAAATACCAAAACAGGGCTGGGAGTTTCGCCCATTATATCTGTCGCATTCTGCGTTTCGGATATATGGAATCTGAATTTTGGAAATATAACACTGGCGCTTTATACGCTTTTTATTGTAGTGGAGATGCTTCTGCATGTCTCTCACCATACCGGCAGCTTGAAAGCTCTTCTTTTAAAGGATATCCTTCAGCTTCCTCTGAGCTTAGTTTTTACCAGATTTCTAAATATATTCGGCGCTCTGATTCCCGATTTGCAGACTGCATATGCGGGAAGTTTTGCCGGGAGCTTCGCCGGACGGCTGTTTTTCCTGATAATTGCAATTATATTAACCGGAATTGGGGCTGCCATGTCTCTAAACATGCGCATCATTCCCAATCCCGGCGATGGAATTGTACAGGCCCTCTCCGACTGTTTTGGAAAGAGTGTGGGCTTCACAAAAAATTGTTTTGACCTTCTATGCATTTCTGTCACCATCATACTGGGGCTTGCCCTCTCCGGCCATCTGGTGGGAATCGGCGTCGGAACGGTTCTTGCAGTCATCGGCGTCGGACGGTCTATCGCTGTATTTAATCATTTTACATTTGATAAAATGAATGCACTGGCTGGAATTTAACAAGACGTATCTTCATCTGAGATCGTCTTTCGTCCCAGCCTGACTTCTTCCATTTCTTCTGCCATGTCTTTATCCATATGGTCAAAAAGATAATTTTTCCTGCTCTCCCTGTGATTCTCAGCTTCTTCGTGAATCTGACGCCGCACGATTTCTACCTCTTCCCGGAACTCCCTTGCGGATATCAGTCTTCCGCCCTGTCCCAGTGTAACCACCTGCTCCACGCCGTCGGATGTAGCCACCGTTACATTGTACTTTCGCCCGATCTGATGAACCACCTTCTCGATGTACTGATCCGCCGTTTCTGCTTCTTTGGTGTATACTACATGGATATTGTGGTATTTCTGGATTTCCATCGTATACCCTTCCACCCGATAAGCATCAAACACCAGGATTACCGCACACTTCTTAAAGCCCTGGTAATTGCACAGGACATCCATCAGCTTATTCCTCGCCGCTTCAATATTATCTTTGGCAAGTTCTTTCAAATCATCCCATGCAAATATGATGTTGTAACCATCTACCAACAGGTATTCCTGGATTGTTTCTTCTTTTTTTCCGGATTTTTCTGTTCTGTCCTGATTTACAGTTTTCGAAGAACCTGCCGTCCGGCGTTCGATTTTCCCATAAGTCCGGATAAATATCTCTTCCAGTTCTTTGTCTTCTTGTGCATTCCAGGATATTCTTCTCCCTGCTGCCCCCGCAGCTCCTGCCGTGCTCCGAGCCATACTCTGAGTTTCGTCCTGTTCCACATTCTGCAACCCATTGTGCGCTGCCGCTGCTTCTGCTTCCCGTTTCTTCAACTGGCTCTCTATATGCATGTAATCCGGCACCTGATCCCAGGGTACGTTGAATCCGGCGCCATGGGCACAGAACACAGAGCCTGTCGGATTTGCCAAATCCCTTTCTGCATCGTATCCACTGGCTTCTATGATTTCCTCTGCATTATGACAGGGCTTGTATCCCCTGAAAATACAGGCGAGTCTTCCCTGTCCTTTGGTATAACCGGTAACTTCCATCTGATATCCCTGCATTTCCGCCACCGGAGCGCTCCCGGTTATCACCGCCATCTCTCCCACCGTCTCCGGCGGATGAAATTCTCCTGACATCCGCTGTATATCCGTAAGCGCGCGCCCTACCGTTTCCGCCGGGATTTCCAGACGAAATTCATAATATGGTTCCAACAGGATGCTTTCTGCCTGCATCAGCCCCTGGCGCACCGCCCGATAAGTCGCCTGCCGGAAGTCCCCGCCTTCTGTGTGTTTCAAATGAGCCCGTCCTGCTGCCAGCGTGATTTTCACATCAGTAAGCTCTGCGCCAATAAGCACGCCCCTGTGGCTCTTCTCTGCCAAATGGGTGAGTATCAGCCGCTGCCAGTTCTTATCCAACATGTCCTCACTGCAATCAGAAGCAAGTACCATTCCGCTTCCCGGATCGCCCGGCTCCATAACCAGATGTACTTCTGCATAATGGCGCAGCGGCTCAAAATGCCCCACTCCTTCTACTGTTGTTCCTATTGTTTCCTTGTATACAATGTTCCCCGTACCAAAAGTCACTTCCACGCCGAACCGCTCTTTGATGATGTCCTGCAGAATCTCCGTCTGCACTTCCCCCATCAGCTGCACATGAATCTCCCCCAGTTCTTCATTCCACGTGGTCCGAAGCATAGGGTCTTCTTCTTCCAGCTGGCGCAGATTCTGCAGCATATTATGGATATCGCACCCTTCAGGCAGCCGAACCTGATAATTCAGCACCGGCTCTAACACCGGCTCTTCTGACGCACATACAATCCCCAATCCTTCTCCCGGATAAGTAGCATTCAGACCTGTGGCCGCACAGACCATTCCCTTATGAGCTTCCTGGACAAGCTCATATTTCTCGCCGGAATAGACGCGGATCTGATTTACTTTTTCCTCCCAGGCCTCTCCGTCTTTCCCTCTGCCGCTTAAGATATCCTTCACCTTCAAGGTTCCACTCACAATCTTCATATAAGTCAGCCTGCTGCCTTGTCCGTCCCTAGAAATTTTGTAAACCTTTGCGCCGAATTTATCCCCTTCTTCCACCGCATTCCACTTAAGAAATCCTTCTCCTGTATATTTCTCCAGGCCATCCAAAAACTCCTGCACTCCCTGTACTTTTAATGCGGAGCCGAAATAGCACGGGAAGACCTTGCGTTCTGCTATCATCCGAATAATGGTTTGATCCGCGAGCCGTCCTTCTTCCAGATATTCTTCCAGCGCAGCCTCCTCACATACGGCAACATTTTCCCAGGAAGTATCTTCCTGCTCTTCTCCATTAAATCTCACACAGTTATCACTCAGACGTTTCTTCAATTCCTCCAGAATTTTCTCTTCATCTGCCCCCGCCTGATCCATCTTGTTGACAAATAGAAAAGTGGGAATCTGGTAACGCTTCAGCAGATTCCAAAGCGTCCGGGTGTGCCCCTGCACGCCATCCGCTCCACTGACCACCAGAACCGCGCAGTCCAGAACCTGCAGCGTCCGCTCCATCTCTGCCGAAAAATCCACGTGGCCCGGCGTGTCAAGAAGTGTAAACCGTGTATTCCCCAGGTCAAATACCGCCTGCTTGGAAAAGATGGTGATTCCTCTGCTTCTCTCTAATTCAAAATTGTCAAGAAAGGCATCTCCATGATCCACCCTTCCTAATTTTCTTATACTGCCGCACAGATATAAAATGCTCTCGGATAACGTCGTTTTCCCCGAATCCACATGGGCGAGGATGCCCAGGCAGATATTCTTTTTTGTTTGGTTTGTCTCTTTATTTTCTGAGGGATTTCCCATAGAAAATACCCCTTTCTATACTATAATGATAACTTAATTATCATAGCACAGAAAGAGGCGTTCGTCGATAAAGCATTTTTATGCAATTACTTTAGTCTGCATTTGCGTCCTTTTTGCTGAAATCAATCACAAGGTATCGGGGAACATTATTTTTTCAAAAAATAAGCAGATTTCGGAATTTTTTACATCCAAGCATAAAAACAGCCGACTGATTCCCGTTTTGAAACCAATCGGCTATGTAAAATCTGTATTTTATTTTTCTTCTGACAGGCGCTGTGCCTCCCGTTCAAATACATGGGAAATATCATATAATTCAGGTACATCTGAAATCGTACAGACGCTTACACAGTAATTCAGCCACAGAAATTCTTTGGTCATCTGATAAATTACAGCCATTGCCCTTGCCTCTGTCATAATCTCAACAGAATGATAACCAGATTCTTGTATATGCTCAAAACCATTCCGCTCGAAGTATGCCCGCACATCGTAATAGGCATTATGCCAATCCCCTTTGGGTTAATGCTCCTTTAAAGCCTCGGTATCCAAGTCGAAATTGATACCTTTCCTCTGTGTGCTGTCCATCCGTTTAATTCCTCATAAATTCGGTAATCAGGTTTTCCTTTTCATTCCCGTTATACCAGAAGCACTCCTGCAAATGCTTTGAAATCCCCACCGCATTTTTCAGCGCAAAGATTGCCGCCCAGAATCTTCCATAATCCTGCTTGCGTCCCCGGTCAAGATATACCCTCATTCCCGGCTCCCTTCCCGCACAATCCAAATCCTCTTCCTCAAAAATCCGGTCTGTCTGCTCACAGATTCTATCCATATCATCCGGCGTCAGGTTATTAGGATTAAATTTAATCTCTACTTTATACATGACTTTCATCCTTTCAAACAATGAGATGTAGCGTCTGTTCCTTTTTTATTATCTCCATTCTAACACAGAGATCCTCAAATGTCATTTTCTTTTTTACCCATCTGCTGTCTGCAAGCTGTTTTCCTGCCACATTTGTTTATCTTCATCGTTTACAAAAATGGTACCATATATACTGGAATATAATGAATACCGTTTTCCCACTTATAGTCTTTTGTATGAACAACATATTTTTCTTTTATACGACTACTGAATTTATCAGTAAATACATCCAGTGATCGATGACTTCTATAATTACCGGATTTTACTTCGATTGGACAGATTTTATCCCAAATCCCCGTTCGTGTAAACATTATTTTTACCCAAATCCCCATTTAAAAGTTGACCCATAACCCGTTCAAAAAGGAAGAGACATTCCGCGAAAGAATTCGGTGCTTAAAAAGTCCGAATTCTGTAGGAATGTCTCTTCCCTGCACGTCAGGGGGTAAAAATCGGTATTAACCGACAATCCCTTTAAATATAATACATATCCTGATTATATAGTTTGCTATCCTGATAGTTCTTCTGAAGATCTTCCAGCGTAACATTTTTTAACACCTGTTCCATCTGCGTGTTAAGCCGGTCAATAATCAGCTCCTGAATACTAAGCGCAATCCCACGTCCATGAATATCTTCGGGAATCTCTTCCTCCTCTATCCGATAGCTCCCGTCCAGCGCCTCAAGAATTTCCGAAACAGTAAGTTCTCCCGGAACAACATTCAGCCGGTATCCTCCCTGGGCGCCTTTACTCCCCTTGACAATACCTGCCCTTCGCAGGCTCGCAAACACCTGCTCCAGATACTGAGAAGAAATGCCGTTTCGCTCTGCGATATTTCCCAGAACCATATATTCATTTTCCGAATTTGCCGCCAAATCAATTAAAGCTCTGATGCCATATCTGCATTTCTTTGAGATTTTCATACCTATATCTTACTCCTGTACTGCCTTGAATGCTTCTTCAAGATCCTGAATAATATCATCAATATTTTCTGTTCCGATAGACAGACGGATGGTATTTGGACGAATTCCCTGATCTAAAAGTTCTTCTTCCGTGCACTGGCTATGGGTAGTGGTAGCCGGGTGGATTACCAGCGATTTCACATCCGCCACATTTGCCAGAAGAGAGAACAGCTCCAGATTGTCAATAAAATCCTTCGCTTTCTGGGCGTCACCTTTAATTTCAAAGGTAAAAATAGAACCGCCGCCCTTCGGGAAATATTTTTTATACAGCGCTTTCTGACTCTCGTCCTCCGTTACTGATGGATGATGTACTGCCTCTACCTGCGGATGGTTTTTCAGATACTCCACCACTTTCAGGGCATTTTCCACATGCCGTTCTACTCTGAGAGACAGTGTTTCCAGCCCCTGCAGGAAGAAAAATGCATGAAACGGTGAAAGAGTTGCGCCTGTGTCCCTGAGAAGAATCGCACGAATCTTCGTAACAAATGCCGCCGCGCCTACTGCCTTTGTAAAGCTTACTCCATGATAACTGGGATTCGGATCTGTCAGCGATGCAAATTTTCCAGATGCCTCCCAGTCAAATTTTCCGCTGTCTATAATGACGCCGCCAATCGTCGTTCCGTGTCCGCCGATGAATTTGGTCGCTGAGTGTACCACAATGTCAGCGCCATACTCGATGGGACGCACCAGATACGGCGTCGCAAAGGTATTATCTACAACCAGCGGAATTTTATGCTTATGTGCAAGATTTGCCACTGCCTCAATGTCTACCACATCGGAATTCGGGTTGCCCAATGTCTCTATAAAAATGGCTTTTGTATTATCCTGAATCGCCGCCTCAACTTGGTCATAATTAAAAATGTCTACAAATGTAGTCTGAATACCATATTGGGGAAGGGTGTGTGCCAGCAAATTATAGGAACCGCCATAAATATTTTTCGCGGATACAATATGATCGCCGTTCTGAGCCAGATTTTCAATGGTATAAGAAATTGCCGCTGCCCCGGACGCCACTGCAAGAGCCGCGACGCCGCCCTCCAGGGCTGCAATTCTCTTTTCAAATACATCCTCCGTCGGATTGGTGAGCCGTCCGTAAATATTACCGGCATCCGCCAGTCCGAAACGTGCCGCCGCATGGTCGCTATTGCGGAACACATAAGATGACGTCTGATAGATCGGAACCGCTCTCGCATCTGTCACCGGATCCGGCGTTTCCTGTCCTACATGCAACTGTAATGTTTCGAATTTAAATTTTCTATTTTCTCTTGCAATTTTTTCTCCCATAACGTAAACTCCTTGTTCTTTCTACTGTGCTGTCAACTTGTTGCTCTAAAACTATTACTTTTATTCCCTTCGGACACATTCCCTATAGATGGCCGCTTACTCCGTAAAAAGCGGGGTGGAATAATATCTGTCCCCGGTATCCGGAAGTAACGCCACAATCGTTTTTCCTTTATTCTCAGGCCGTTTCGCCAGCTCAATCGCCGCATACAGAGCAGCTCCCGAAGAAATTCCTGTCAGTACGCCCTCTTTCCTTGCAAGGATTTTTCCTGTTGCAAATGCATCCTCATTCTCCACTTTGATGATTTCATCGTAAATCTTCGTATTCAATACCTCCGGCACGAATCCCGCTCCAATGCCCTGAATCTTGTGGGGACCTCCTTTTCCTTCTGACAAAACCGGAGAATCAGCAGGCTCTACTGCCACGATTTTTACGTCTGGCTTCTGGGACTTCAAATACTCACCGACCCCGGTCAGTGTTCCTCCGGTTCCTACTCCCGCTACAAAAATATCAATCTTTCCATCCGTATCTTTCCAAATCTCCGGACCAGTTGTATTCCTGTGGACTGCTGGGTTCGCCGGGTTCACAAACTGTCCCGGAATAAAACTTCCCGGAATCTCCTGCGCCAACTCTTCTGCCCTGGCAATGGCGCCCTTCATTCCTTTTGCTCCCTCTGTCAGAACTAACTCCGCTCCATATGCTTTCAGGATATTTCTTCTCTCCACGCTCATAGTCTCCGGCATTGTGAGAATAATACGATATCCCTTTGCTGCTGCAATCGCCGCAAGCCCGATTCCGGTATTACCTGACGTCGGCTCAATGATAACAGAACCTTCTTTTAGGATTCCCTTTTCCTCTGCATCATCAATCATCGCCTTTGCAATTCTGTCCTTCACGCTTCCCGCCGGATTAAAATACTCCAGCTTCACAAGCAGAGTTGCCTCCAAATCGTATTCCTTCTCCACATTCGTTATCTCCACCAGAGGTGTGTTTCCAATTAAACCAAGTGTTCCTCTATAAATAGCAGCCATTCCGTTCTCCTTTCCTACCATTTCGATATGTTTTGTATGAATATAATCGCATTATATCCCTACTTTTCCTATCTGTCAATAGGGAATTTTAATTTTTCTTTTCAATCAAGTCAGCCAATGTAACACCGTCCACATACTCGTCTATCAGTTTTCCCAATCCTTCCCAGAAAGAAAGAGTCGTGCAATACTCTTTCCTGGGGCACTGATTCGGCTGCTCTTCAATACAGGGAATCGGCGCCAGACTGCCTTCTGTCGTGCGCAAAATCTCCCCCACCGTATATTCCCGGGGCTTCCGCGCCAACATATAACCTCCGTTATTTCCTCTGTAACTCCTCACATAGCCCGCCCTCGTAAGCAGGGGCATGATCTGCTCCATGTATTTCAGTGTAATCGACTGCCTCTCAGCAATATCCTTCAGCCGAATATATTCCCCATTATCATGAATCGCCAGATCTGCCATGATTCTAAGGGCGTACCTGCCTTTCGTAGAAAATTTCATACCTTTTCCCTTTCATACTACAATAACTTATTTGGATGCGTCTTTTGACCTTAACATCTTTTGCCTGTTAAAACAGTATAGCACAGTTCCTTTGACTTTTTCTACTTTTTTATCCATATGGGTTTTCATACACCGGGATTTTTGTTTACTCGACATAAAGCGCATTTTATGCGCCATCAGTTCATATATTAAACGAAACGATTATCAGGATCTTTCTATGGATATTTATGTTGTATCTCTCGGAGATAATATTGACCGCATCGCCGCTGATTATGGCGTGTCTGCCGATTCCATCATTTACAACAATCAACTGGTGTACCCTTATGAACTTGTTGTTGGCCAGGCGCTCCTGATTTTGTTCCCCGATGAAGAAGACTTTTCTTCCAAACCACAGATTCGAGCCGGTGGCTACGCTTACACCTACATCAGCCCCTGGGTTCTTGAACAGACGCTGCCCTTCCTGACAGAGCTTTTCATCTTCTCCTACGGATTTACCTCTGAGGGCGAGCTTCTATCCCCTCCTCTGGACGACTACTGGATGATTCAAAGCTCCCTGTCCCAGAATGTCCGTCCCATCCTCACGCTGACGCCACTGGATGCTTCCGGCCAGTTCAACAACAACCTGATTACTTCCGTTATAAATAACGCTTCCTACAAACAGAATTTAATCAGCCAGCTTCTAAGTACGATACAGGCCAAAAACTTTTCCGGGGTGGATGTGGATTTTGAATATATCAAGGCGGAGGACCGGGATGCATTTACCGCATTCGTAAATGACCTGGCGGAAACGCTGCGTCCTTACGGCTATACCACCTCCGTGGCGCTCGCCCCCAAAACCTCTGCCAATCAGCCGGGCCTTCTCTATGAAGGAAAGGATTATGCCGCACTGGGTGCAGCGGCAGATTCTGTTCTTCTTATGACCTACGAGTGGGGATACAAATATGGTCCCAACATGGCAGTGGCACCTTTAAATATGGTACGGAGGGTCGTAGAATACGCGGTTACAGAGATTCCACCTGAAAAGATTCATCTGGGCATTCCCAACTATGGTTATGACTGGCCGCTGCCCTTTGAGCGGGGCGTCACTGTGGCAGCCACCATCGGCAATGTAGAAGCCGTGCGCATTGCGGTAAATCATAACGCCGTCATTCAATTCGACGAGACTGCTATGTCCCCTTATTTTCGTTATATAAATAATGGAATGGAACACGAAGTATGGTTTGAAGATGTAAGAAGTGTACTGGCAAAATTTAATCTTATAAAAGAATATGGGCTCTCCGGCGCCGACTACTGGCAGATCATGCGCTGGTGGAGAGCCAACTGGCTTTTATTAAATGAACAATTTTAACTCTTTCCAGGCAGCCAAAAGTCTATCCATCTGAAACGCCGCATTCGCCGGACTGGTGGAAGGGAGCTTCACAATCTCCCTTCCTGTCATCTCATAACTATATTTCATATACAACTGCCATGCCTTCCCCCCGTTTGCGTAAATGCGCCGAATCGGCGCTTCCTCAAGAATTCTTGTAAGATCGGCCGCCACTACATTTTTAATGGAGCTGTCACTGGAACCGATAATATCGCACTCTGCAATCACGTCCCACACGGCGATATGGTACTGCAACAGAAATTCTTTTTTCTCTGAAATCGTCTCCGGCATCTTCTCCAAACCGCAAAGATTCCCCAGAACCTTCCAGAAGCGGTTCTGGGGATGCCCGTAATAAAATTGCTGTTCCCTGGACTTAACTGACGGCAGCGTCCCAAGAATCAAAATGCGGGAACTGCTGTCGTAAACAGGTTCAAATTCGTGTCTGATATGTTGATATTTTCCGTTCATATTATCTCTAAAACTCTTTCTTCTTCACAACCGCAATACTAATCTTCATTGAAGCCAGCAACAAAACAACAGCCACAGCAGCCACACTCAGAATAAGCACTCTCACACTTACAGTCTGCAGATGGGCAAATCCCTTTACCAGGTCAATGTGTAAGACTGTCTCTGCCCCTTTTACAATAATGGCGGCAAGCCCCACAGCCAATCCGCTCGCTCCGATAAGTGCAATACGTCCCTTCTCTCCACCGAATTTAAGCTGAATCGGAAGCATAACGGCCTGCATCATCAGCATAACAGGCAGAATGAACAGCGCAATCACCACTAAATCCCCGGCAGGCATGATTTTTCTGATTATCACAGCTCCCATTGCCAGGACAGTTGCGAAAATCCAGGCTCCTCCTCCCAGAAGCAGCGCAAGGCAGTATTTTTCAACGACATAGCCGGAACGGCTGACAGGCAGTGAGAATAAAAACGCATTACCATTGTCAAATTCATCATAACTGATGGTACTTAGGGTAAACATAGATACCACAAAGGTCAAAAATCCTAATGGAAATGCTATGTCATCCGTAAATACCGTCATAACGACAGCAATCACGACTATCATGGCGAAGAAATTTTTCTGCATCATCATCAGTTTAAAATCTTTAATCAAAAGTCCTTTCACTCTTCATTCCCCCTTACCATCAAGCTGATTACTTCGTCAACCGTTCCTTTTTCAATCGCAATCTTCGGGAAATTTTCTATATAAAACTGCTTCTGATTTGTCAGGCAGCTATACCCGTATGTTTCTTTTTTCACACGAAGGATGTACTGTTTATCCAATTTCTCATACTGTTCTTCATCCACCTTCAGCAGTGCATACTCACTTAGCAGAACATCGGTATCCTCGTGCAAAACAATTTTCCCATCTTGTATCATATAGAGGTCGTCGCATAAAGATTCCAGATCACCGGAAATGTGGGAGCTAATCAAAACCGAACGCTCTTCATCCTGTTCCATAAATTCCCTCAGCAACTCCAGCAGCTCATCTCTCGCAATTACATCCAGCCCCGCTGTCGGCTCATCCAAAATCAATAATTTTGCATCGTGGGAAATAGCCGCCAACAATTTAAGCTTGGCTTTCATGCCCGTCGAGAAATCCTTTATCTGTTTATCAGGCGGAAGCCGGAACCGCTCTGCCTGCTCCACGAAAAATGTTTTGTCAAACTTTTCATACAGATTTTCCAGGATGGGAATCAAATCTTTTATCCGCAGGTATCCGCTGAACCCCGAATCGGATAACACAACCCCCAGCTTTTCCCTGTCCTTCGCAGTAAATTCCCTGATGTCTTTTCCCAATATGGTAATCGTGCCACCATCTATCGCAATCAGTCCCAACACCGCCTTGAACGTGGTGCTCTTTCCTGCCCCGTTCTGCCCAATCAAACCAGTCACATACCCCGGCCGGAGTTCCAAAGAACAATCCAGAGAAAATGTATCATAATTCTTTTTTAAATGTTCTATCTTTAACATATTCTCATCCCTCCAAAATCAGTTCGAGCAAACTTCTTATCTCTTCATCGCTGATCCCGCAGCTTCTGCCCTTTTGAACCGCCTGCTCCAGCTCTGCCTCCAGCTCCTTTTTCTGTTCTTCCAGGAGAAGTTCCATATTTGCTGCGGTCACATAGGTTCCTTTTCCATGAACCGTCACCGTAAAGCCTTCGCTTTCCAGACTGTCATATGCCTTCTTCACAGTCAGGGCGCTTATCTTCAGCTCTTTAGACAGAGCACGTACCGACGGAAGACTATCATTTTCCTTCAGTTCCCCATTACGAATGAGCCGTTTAATCTGGTCTGCAATCTGCTCATAGATAGGAATCATCAAAGATGTGTTGATTATAATTTTCATATCCGGCACATTCTCCTTTCCCTTTGCAAACAGTGTATAACAGTTTATAACTGTTGTCAAGTGTTATATGGTGTTTATTCAAAATTGTGCTTATTCTGCCCAGAGCCGGACGGTTTAAACGACTGCCAGCAGGACAGTTCCTACCGTAATCAACACAACTCCCACCGCTGCCTTTTTTGTCAATTTCTCATGAAATACAATCCAGGAAAAAGCTATCGTAACCAGCATACTCAATTTATCAATGGGAACGACCACACTCGCCGGACCATCCTGCAGCGCCCGGTAATAGCACAGCCACGATGCCCCCGTTGCCAGACCGGACAGACAGATAAAGGCCAGTTCTTTTTTCTCTATCTTCTTAATTTCTCCCTGCTTTCCTGTAAAAAATACCATCAGCCATGCCATAACCAGCACAACAGTTGTCCGAATTGCCGTCCCGAGATTCGAGTCAATTCCTGTAATTCCAATCTTACCTAAAATAGCAGTCAGGCTTGCAAATACCGCAGATAGGACCGCATAAACCAGCCAGCCGCCGCTTTGTTTCTGTACGTCTGCTTTCGTATCCTTCTTATCAATCATAAGCAGTGTGCCAATGCCAATCAATACAACTGATACAATTTTTATTCCAGAAAGTCCTTCCTGAAGAAAGATAAGCGCCAGCAGAATCGTCAGTACCGTACTGGATTTATCAATTGGCACCACTTTGTTAATATCCCCTTTTTGCAGCGCATGAAAATAACACAGCCACGATGCCCCTGTCGCCAGTCCCGACAGCACAAGAAACAAGAGCGTTCTGCTGTCAATTTGCCTGATTTCTCCCGCCGTTCCCGTAACCATCACCATCAGCCACGAAAACAACAGTACAATAACCGTTCGTATCGCCGTCGCCACATTAGAATCTGTCTTTTTTATTCCACATTTCGCAAGAATTGCTGTTATCCCTGCAAAAAAGGATGAACCCACCGCATAAAATAACCACATCATTTTTCCTTCCCACACCGTCCTTCTCAAATTAATGAATGATTTCTCCTTTTTCACAGCGGTTCCCCCAACTGTCTATTAACACATTATCCCGGTACACGCACATAATTTCACAGTTGTTGGCACAGCGCCCGCAACAGATTTCCCGTGTCTGGAACTGTGTGCCCTCCATCGAAAAATCAAATTCTTTTCTCTTTTCACTTTTTTCCGCCAGTATAGCCGCCCCCAACGCTCCCATCAGATGTCCATTTTCATCCACTTGAATCTCATATCCCAACATCTTTCTAAAAGCTTCCACTACACCAATATTCTTACTGACACCGCCCTGAAATACAATCGGCGGAACAATTTTCTTCCCTTTTCCCACATTATTCAGATAATTTGAAACAACCGCATTACAGAGCCCTGCAATAATATCTTCCTTCGTATGCCCCATCTGAATTTTATGAACCAAATCTGACTCCGCAAATACTGTACATCTGGCGGCAATCGGCGTCGGATGCTTTGACCGGAGGGCAATGTCTCCCATTTCTTCCACTTCAATTCCCAGGCGCTTTGATTGACTGGAGAGAAATGCCCCTGTTCCTGCAGCACATAACGTATTCATCGCATAATCTACCGCCACGCCATTTTCCACTAATATAATTTTAGAATCCTGCCCGCCAATTTCCAGAATTGTCCGAACTTCCGGATAAAAAGCAGTAGTCCCAACAGCATGCGCCGTAATCTCATTTTTAACCATAGTTGCCCCGGTAATGGTCCCCACCAGCCGCCTGGCGCTTCCCGTCGTTCCCGTAGCAACAATCTTATTATGTTCTTTATCAAACTGTTTTTCCAGCAAAGCAACCAGCCTTTTAACCGCGCCAATCGGATCTCCCTCCGTCCAGATATACTCGCTTGCCAATATCTCTTTGTCTTTATTAATAATAACTCCTTTTGTAGAAATTGATCCCACATCAATCCCAAGATATGCTTCCCTCATCGGATTACCTTCTTTCTCATCTGTATCATATCGTAAAAAGCTTCGATTCTTGTCATCAAGCCTGTATCGCTCGTCTGAGAATCATATGTCAGGTATAAGATGGGTATTTTATAATCTTTTCCTATATTCTGCAGCACCGGCATAATATCAATTTCGGGTGTACAGCTCCATTGTCCTTCTGGTCATCTGCGGCTGCATCACATAATTTACATCAAGGCCATTTTCTATAATATAACGAATCGCACAGTTATACCTCGCAATCATAGGAAATGATACTTTTTTCGTCTGCTCCATTATAATTTTCCCTTCTTAAATCCGATAATATCAATAAAACTTTCAATCCTTGTTTCTACACCAGCGTCTCCGTCCTGCCCGTCCATGATCAGATTCAAAAGCGGGATTCCATTATTTCTCCGCACTATCATCTCATTTACCATGGAATCCGGGCCACAGGGGAATGCACTGAGAAGGATAATTCCGTCTACATTGTTTCGTTTTTTATAAATACCTCCTGCAATCTCCCGGTTAATTTCCCATTTTAATGTAGGCGATAGTTTCAGGCTTCGTTCCAGCGCTGATTTCCGTTCCGTAAGATCTGCCCGTATCGGTACTGCATCCATCCTTTCCAGCATTCTCTGAATCGGCCTTCCGATATATGCATCTTCAATGATATAACTGTGTCCCGCCAGCAGAATTTTGGTTTTCGGTAATTGATACAATCTTTCCTGTTCTTTTACTTTCTGTTTGACATCCTCCAACTCCGCTTTTTTTGCTCTTTTATATGCCTTCTGCACTTCCTTTCTATGGAATCCCAAATGAATTCCCATTTCCAGAAATGCTTTTTCTTCGTCTTGTCTATGCTTTACATCCACATTATAAGAAAGGAATTTTTGTCCTGTGCTGCGAAAGGTATTGACAGTCATATCATAAAGCGCCTCGAATTTTGTACACATACTGCGCTGTAAACCAAAATTAGAAATGCGCGGTATTAATATATAATCACATTTCCCGATCAACGATTTCACATGCCCCAGAAATATTTTAGTAGCCAGGCAGGCCTCATCAATCGCATAAGATGTGCCCTCTTCCAAAATTCCTTTTGTTGTCGGTTCGCTGACAACCGTTCCAATGCCCAGCCCGGAGAAAAAAGAATCCCACAACACAGAATAACGGTGGTACAGCATCGCCCTCGGTATTCCAATTACAATTGGCCGTCGAGACACAGCCTTCTTTTTTTTTGACATAATAACTCTTCTCCTCAAATATATCTGCAGTCTTTCATTTCACGATAAAAAACATCCAATATGCCCAAATAATTCTTTTTCCAGGGCTTTTGTTTTCCATAATAATGAATCACTACCGTGTTTTCTCTTACCCATTCTAAATCTATCTTTTTATGGCTCGGATCCGCATTATAAAAAGATAGCATCCTGTCGCTCAAATTATATTTCATCGTATCCAAAATCCCTGTTTTATTTCCATATAAAGCGGTTATAATATCCTGATCCGGTAAGGTAAGATACCGTCTTTTTTTCTCAACGAATGACATCACTTCTTTTATATTTTGTTTCTCTCGTAATTCGCTTAAATTCATCAGCATAACTCCACTGTTGATATACGTACTTTCCTCCTCCATGCCGAGCCTGTACTGGTTAATTTTGTTGAGAAATTTTTTTACATGTGTACATGCCAGAAAATAATTTCCTTCAAAATCCCGCTTGTACAACTCCTCAAGCGGATTAATTACAATCGTATCTCCATCCAGATATAGGACTTTATCTACATCCGGCGGCAGTAAAGACGCTGCAAATATACGGTAATAAATAAGTCTCGGATACCTGTCGCTTTCCGGGAAAGACGCAAACAACGAAGAATCAACAAACTGAAAATGCACCATCGTATTCTTATCTCCTATTTGTGTCATAAAATATATCTGATCCTGAGCCTGAAAATCAGAATGTAAAATATAAACATTATATCCGTCATTTGAAGGAAAACGTATAATCGACCGGATACAATCTATGACATGTTCCATATATTCCCTATTTACTGTAAACAATATATTCAATGTAAGATTCTCCTTTTATAGAATGCCGCAACCCCTCCTCCGATAAAAGCAGGCAAGATCGTTGTTACTACCCGGTATAATATCACCATGGATACTGCCCTCGCCCTTCCAAGCACGGATCCAAACAACAGAAGCTGCATAAATTCAAGTGCTCCATAACCGCCCGGCACCGGAATAACAGAAGCCATGACCGTTGCAACTGCCATAAGTCCGGCGGAAATATACCAGAATCCCATATTCCTCTCTCCATATATGAGAAAAGGAACGGAAAACCAGCAAAAATACTTCAGCGTATTCCACACAAACATTTCTGCCAGTATTCCTTTTTCCCCAAGCATTGCTTTCACCCCTTTTTGTGAAAGCATCACTTGTTCCTTCCACTGATCAGTCTTATTTTTCCAGGCTGCTTTCTTTTCTCCGATCCGGTCTAATCCCACGCACAGCAACTCTGCGATTCTTCTTGATAATAAAACCAGCATGATCGCGACAATAATCACAACAGCGATTGTCACTCCGTACACGAAATAATACTTATACTTCCCGATAACATCTTCTATACTTTTAAAAAGAAAAATCAGGCTCCCCGCTCCTAAAATGGTAACCGTTAATTTCTGGCACAGATATTGTATCAGAGTAGTATCAAAAGCATGTGCCGGTTCCATACCTTTTTTGCTCAAATAATAAATCTCCGCCGCACCTGCTCCTCCCCCAAACGTCATAACTCTTACGAAACTGCAGTAATAGGCACACCCAACGCCTTCTCTCCACTTGAGATTTGTATGAAAGACCTTCGCTAACCGGCTGACAGCCATTCCTTCCATCAACATATAACCTGTGGATGCCAGGAACATTCCAATCTTTCCCCAAACAGAAATCCTTGCAATTTCACGAAAGCTTTCCCACAAATAATCCCAAAGTCTGAATACTGCGATTCCGAATAAAAGTAAAATAAAACCTACTTTCAGCCATTTTTTATTTCTGTGTTTTGCATCGATTGCTCTCGCCCGCTTTCCTTGTTGCAATATGTGATAAATTCATTCGTAGTCCTCCTTCTTTTGTCTGGATATTTTTTCTTTTTCATGTTACACTTGTAACAATAATTAGTATAAACAATCCGTATTTCCGAAACAATACGGAAAAACGCATTTGTGACACATCCTTTCCATTTGTTCATTAAAAAAAAGTAAAATCTATAAACAAAATCTTAGAAGCGGAGGTATGTATATATGGGAAGAAAAAAAGAAGAACATGAGACTGCGCTGGTAAAGAATTATATTTCCACTGCCCTGCTCCTTCTTATGGAGCAGAATGATTACCAAAGCATCACTGTCACAGATATCGCAAAAAAAGCCGGAGTTTCACGCATGACCTATTATCGGACTTATTCTTCCAAAGAAGATATTTTAATCCAATACTTTAACAATATCGCCAATGATTTCATATCAGAGATAAAGTCCCATCCCAATATTACACTCTACCAACTTGCCGTGCATTTTTTTACCTTTTTTCGGGAACATGGCAATTTGATTCCCACATTAAAAAAAGCGAACCTGCTTGAACTGGTCTTTCAAAATTTTGTTGATAACCTGAAAAACTTTTATACGAATCTTTTAGGAAAACAAAATTTAAGCGCTTCTGCAAATTATCATTTACACTTTAGTGCAGGCGGTCTGTCCTTTGCATTGATTCTTTGGAGCGACAGCGGATATAAAGAGACGCCCGAACAGATGGCTCAGATGATTGCTTCTTTTATGACGCCGCCGCTTGATATCACTAAAACACCAGAGAAATAATAAAAAAAGTATGAAACCACTTGATTCTCTCATTTACGAATCCTATTATGTATGAATCATATGTAAAGGAGAGATATTATGCTTGAACTAAAGAACATAAGAAAAGTATATCACACAGGCAATACGGATACCGTTGCACTTGATGATATTAGCGTTGCCTTCCGCGAAAAGGAATTCGTTGCAATATTAGGAACCAGCGGTTCGGGCAAAACCACCTGCCTCAACATTATAGGCGGACTTGACCGATACGACGGCGGAGATTTAATCATCAAAGGAAAGCATACCAAAGATTTTAAAGAAAGTGACTGGGACGCCTATCGAAACAATTCCGTTGGCTTTATCTTCCAGAGTTATAACCTGATTATGCATCAGAGTATTGTGGCAAATGTTGAACTGGGTATGACATTGAGCGGCGTTTCCAAACAGGAGAAACACAAACGCGCCCTGGAAGTCTTAAAGCAGGTAGGACTAGAGAAGCATCTGGACAAAAAACCGAACCAGCTTTCCGGAGGACAGATGCAGCGTGTTGCAATCGCCAGAGCACTGGCTAATGATCCGGAAATCCTGCTCTGCGATGAGCCAACCGGCGCTTTGGATACTGCTACCAGCATACAGATCATGGATTTAATCAAAGAAGTAGCCAAAGACCGTCTGGTTATCATGGTTACCCATAACCCTGATCTTGCAACACAATACGCCGACCGTATCATCCGTTTTCAGGATGGACATCTGATATCCGATACCCACCCTCATCAGGAGCGGCCCAAGCCGGACAGTTTTAAAATAAAGAAAACACATATGTCCATGAAGACTGCCCTCTCGCTTTCCTTCAATAACCTAAAAACGAAAAAGGGAAGGACATTCCTTACTTCTTTTGCCTCCAGCATTGGCATTATAGGAATTGCAGTAATACTAAGCCTGTCCACCGGTTTCCAAAAACAGATTGACAATACACAGAATAGTACCTTGTCACAATTCCCGGTTATTATCTCTCAATCGGCCATGGAACTTGACGAAGAGACGATGACCGAAATACGCAAGTAAGTGCGGGACAGACAAAAAGAGGATATCTCACACACCGACGCACAGGAGATTTATCTCTATGATGCTGAGGACAACCAGAAGACACACACTAACATCCTTACGGATGACTATTTGGAATATATCAATTCCATTGATCCGGATATCTGTGACAATATCGGTTACATGCGCCTGACCGGTATGAACCTTTTAAGAGATGCAGACGGCACAATCATTCCCGTTACACTTTCTGCAAAAGATATGAACTCTATGTCCGCAGATACCGTTTCCAATATGGATATAAACTCTGCCGGACTTTCCTCTTACCCGGAAAATCTGGACAAGGAAAAAGACTCCTATCTGGAAGCCAATTATGAGCTTCTTGCAGGAAATTATCCCAAACAGGATACCGACTTAGTACTTGTGGTAAATGAAGAAAATGAATTAGACAGCAGTATTCTCACAAACCTTGGTTTTGATGTAGAAGACAAAGACTCTGTTTCTTTCGATGATATCGTTGGAACTGAGCTTAAACTAATCAATAATGATGATTACTATATACAGACCGAAGCCGGTAATTTCGTACCCGGTCAGGATTATACTTCCATGTATGAATCTGATAAAAGTATTACACTTACCATCACCGGCATTCTTCGCCAGAACACCACCGGCATTTTGTCAACCGGCATAGCATACAGCGACGCATTAACAGAGCTTATTATGAACGAAAATAAAGATTCCGAGATCGTAAAAGCCCAGACGGACAGCAAATTAAATGTTATCACGATGGAAGAAATGGATGAGAATACCCGCTCTATGTTTTTGACAAGTCTCGGTGCTGAAAGCAAGCCTTATATGATTATGCTTTATGCCGCTGATTTTAATGACAAAGAGGCGCTGCTCTCTTATTTGGATGATTACAATACCGGAAAGGACACGGCCGATCAGATTTTATATACTGATCTCGCCGGCAATATTTCTGAAATGAGCGGCAGTATTATGGATGCAACCACCATTGTCCTGATTGCATTTGCAGGGATCTCATTGGTAACTAGTATGATTATGATCAGTATCATTACTTACACTTCTGTAATCGAACGTACAAAAGAAATCGGTATCTTAAAGGCTCTTGGTGCAAGAAAAAAAGATATCACACGCGTATTTAATGCCGAAACCGGCATCCTGGGGCTGTTTTCCGGAACATTAGGCGTTGTAATTGCCTGGTTGTGTACCTTCCCGATTAATAAGGTTCTATACAATCAGACTGAGTTAGAAAATGTCGCCCAACTGCAATTTTCACACGCTGCTATTCTGGTTTTAATCAGTACGGTACTAACCTTATTAGGAGGCTACATCCCGGCCCGTATGGCTGCGAAGAAAGACGCGGCCGTTGCACTGCGAAGCGAATAACGATTAATTTGCTTCCATTCCCAGAAGAACGGCTCGGCGCAAAGCTGCGAATCCTCTGATACGCTTATCTTTGCACCGAGCCGCTTTTCCAGGCATTGGACACTCTCTACCCTAATGTATCCTTATCCTTTCTCTTCTTTTAACAGGACAGAATAGTAATTTCCATACATAATAAATGCCAGCAGCATAAAAGCGCCGCAACACAAGATTAACAAGTTAGCCGCCTTTTCCGATATGTCCGGGATAAAAACAAGGACAGCCATCACCGCATAAAATACTGCGGTATTAATTTTGCCATACCACTTCGCGCCTTCGTTTTTCTTTACTCTTTTTATAGCTCTTGTCCCCATCACGCTCATATAACACTCTTTTACCAAAAACAGTAAAAACACGCCTTTGGCCACTTCATATTCAGAGAAGAAACAAATAAGCAGCACTCCCTGCGTTACCTTATCAGCGATTGGGTCTAATATTTTCCCTACTTCGCTTACCATATGGAATCTTCTGGCAATTTTTCCATCCAGAAAATCGGTAATCCCGGACAGAAGCAAAATACCGGTCAACAATTTTCTGTTTTCTGCCATTCCTCCGTATCTCTGGTAAATTCCCCAAAAAAGGACAGCAAGAACAAGCCGAAACGTGCTAAGCAGATTCGGCACCGTCAGAAGTTCCTCCCGGGTTGCCAGCCGGGTAATCTCCTCCTTATATCCCGGCAGTACCCTGTAAAACACATAATAGCATATTCCATATAATACAATGGAAAAAACCACATCCACTACGCTGTGTTGTTTTAAAAACACAGTAGAAAGCACAACCAGCACCGTAAGCGTTCCCGTTCCCCACATAACCGATTTATATTTTCGGCAGTTTCCATTTTTCAAAATAGCGCCACCGCAGGCAACCGCAATAAACACATGCATACTTGGGAAAATATTCGTCGGCGTGTCAATCCGGTATAACAGCTTGACTACCTGAACGAACAGGTTCCCCGCTCTCTGCACCGGAATGCAAAATACCATAAGGTTACGGCAACAAAAACATACCATAGCACATATGGAATAATGAAATATTCACAAAACGGAATATAGTCGTCCAACGCACAATGAATGATATGCGGCTTCACATTGCTCTGTTCCAAAAACGCAAAAGAACTAATATAGAAAATCCCATAGATCAAGATAATCCATGTATGCTTATTTTCTTTCAGTAAATTCAAATTATCACCTGTCCCAATCTTATCTTTTTGTTATCCGGCTCCTATATATAAGAGCCGGATCCTTGTGGGAGAATCTGAATTTTCAGTATCTTCTTTACAATATCCCACATACCATTCATCACAGCCGAATTAACCCGATTTAACGGGATTATTAAAACTCCTGTAAACAGACAGAGGAACAATATCGGCATTGCATAGCGCCTAATCCTGCGATAAAAATCTCCGATTCCCGGAAACAGTTCCTGTAAAACATTGGAACCATCTAATGGAGGGATGGGAATTAAATTAAATGTTCCAAGTCCCACGTTGATAACCGCCAGATAATAAAACCAGATTCCGAAACTGCTTCCTGCTTTATAAAATAATCCATAGATCAACATAGAAACAAACGCCATGATATAATTCATCGCAGGTCCCGCCAGTGATACCAGAATGGTTCCCTTCTTTTTATCTTTGTAATACGCAGTATTAATCCGGACAGGTTTCGCCCATCCCATCCGGAACAATATCAGGCATACCGTTCCCCATAAATCAAGATGTGCAAATGGATTCAGCGTCAGCCTTCCGTCCATTTTCGGCGTAGGATCCCCTAATTTATAGGATACATACCCATGTGCAAATTCATGTGCCGAAATTGCCAGTAAAATTGCCGGAACCGTATAAATTATACTCTTCAAATATTCCAGCGTAAATAAATAACTTAACATCTTTTTCTCCACTACTTTCTTAACGATTCAGTATTTCCATGAATTCTTCCCCGGTAATCGTCTCTTTTTCAATTAGATATTCCGCAAGTTCATGGAGCTTCTCCTCATTTTCCTTAAGAATCTTGTCTGCTTTCGCACGTGCATCTTTTACCACCTGCATGACCTGCTCATCAATTCTGGCTGCTGTCGTCTCAGAACATGCCAGCGAAGTGTCTCCGCCCAAATACTGATTTGTAACCGTTTCCAACGCCACCATGCCAAAATCATCACTCATACCATATCTGGATACCATACCCCTTGCCAGCTTGGTCGCCTGCTCAATATCATTAGACGCCCCGGTCGTTATACTGCCAAAAATCAACTGCTCCGCTGCCTGCCCGCCTGTATACGTGGCAATCTTATTCTCAATTTCTTCTTTACTCATCAGGAAATGTTCGCCCTCATCTACCTGCATGGTATATCCCAACGCTCCTGACGTCCTCGGAACAATCGTAATCTTAGTAACCGGCGCTGAATTACTCTGCTTCGCCGCAACCAACGCATGACCGATCTCATGATAAGAAACAATTCTTCGCTCTTTTTCTGACATAACCGCATTTTTTCTCTGATAACCGGCAATTACAGTTTCCACACTCTCTTCCAAATCAGCCTGCGTTACTCTTTCCCGTCCCATACGCACTGCCCGCAAAGCTGCTTCATTTATCATATTTGCCAGTTCTGCGCCGGATGCGCCGGAGGTTGCCCTTGCAATTGGCAGAAAATCTACATCGGAATCAAGATGGACATCTTTCGCATGGACTTTCAAAATCGCAACGCGCCCCTGAAGATCCGGAAGCTGCACCGGAACCCGTCTGTCAAAACGCCCCGGTCTTAACAGCGCCGGATCTAAAGATTCCGGACGGTTTGTAGCACCCAGAATTACAACACCTTTCTTGGCGTCAAATCCATCCATCTCTGCCAGCAATTGATTTAAAGTCTGTTCTCTTTCATCATTACCGCCCATACCGCCATTATCACGCTTTTTTCCTATGGTATCTATTTCATCAATAAATATAATGCAAGGTGCCTTTTCATTTGCCTGCTTAAATAAGTCCCTTACCTTCGCAGCTCCCATACCTACAAACATTTCCACAAAATCAGAACCAGAGATTGAAAAGAATGGTACATGCGCTTCTCCGGCAACTGCTTTCGCAAGCAATGTTTTTCCAGTTCCCGGAGGTCCTACAAGCAGCGCTCCTTTCGGGAGTTTTGCTCCGATTTTTGAATATTTCTCCGGATTATGCAGGAAATCTACAATCTCCGTCAGCGCTTCCTTGGCTTCATCCTGCCCCGCTACATCTGCAAAGGTCTTCCCTGTTTCCGTTTCCGCATAAATTTTCGCATTTGATTTTCCAAAACTCATTGCATTTCCCGGCATATTACCGCCTCGCTTTTGCATCATCCGAAACAGTAGCTGACCTGCGCCAAAGAAAATTATCATCGGCAAAATCCATGTCAAAAGGAATGACAGAAGCGGTGAATTCTGCGTCGGGATATCTGCCCCGAATTCCACATCTGCTTCTTCCAGTCTCTCCCGCAATCCTTCATCAGGGAAAATACCGGTTTTATAATACCTGGTTCTGCCGTCTTCCTCTGTTACAAAAAGGATTCTGTTATTTTCCTCTTCCATTTCTACTTGCGTAACAATCCCTTCGTCCACCATCTCAAGAAAAGTATTGTAGCCCACCTGCTTTACGCCGGACTGCAGAATCGATGGAAATAATAATGCATTTAACAGCATTACAACTAAAATTGCTATAACATAATAATAATATAGCGGTTTCTTATTTGGTTTATCCTGCTTAATCATCTTCTTCCTCCAACTTCTTTTTTTCTAATTTTTTTCCACATCTGTTACAATAAATACTCTCCGGCTCATTATATTGATAACAGTACGGGCATCGAATCTCCCCTTTTACTTTTATCAGTTCTTTTTTTACTTTGATGACTTGATCTGTCAATTGATCGATTTCTCTGTTTTCTCTCTCAACTTTTTCCAGAACAAATTTCCCTACATCACAATATTTTTCTAATAATTCCTGTTCCATATAATCTAACTGTTTTGTGAGCCGCTCTATTTCCAGTTCTCTTTCCTCCAAAACCCTGTCCGCCAACCATATGTCCTCCTTTCTGTTATGAACCTTGAATTCTAACTGGTATCAAAAGTATAATACGAATTTCTTTCTGCGGACAAAACATATTTGAAAATGTGTCTCATTTTATAAAATTTTTCTATTTTCGTTATACTTCTTTTATATTGTGATTTTTCTGAAAATCCTTTATGATAGATTTATTAAAATGAAAGGGACCTGTCCATGAACAAAAATTCTCCTCTGGAAACCAAACAAATCCTGGCAAATACATTAATAGATCTTCTGGAAAGCAAGCCGTTCCCTAAAATTACCGTAAATGAGCTCTGCGCGAAATCCATGATTGTCCGAAGTACTTTTTATCTTCATTTTCAGGACAAATACGAATTACTTTCGTATTGCCTGAATAAAATCTCAAAAGAATTAGATGAATTGATGGAAACACATGCTCCCAAAGATTTTTTTGTCGTATTGCTGAGTAAATGCCAGGAAAAAGAAAAAGTTTTTTACAATCTCTTTGAAACAGAAATAAACGAAGAATTAATTGAAATGTTTTACCAGTTTTTCAGCCGCTATATTTCTCTGGTATTAGAAGAAAAACTCTCAAAGGGCAGTTTGCTCCCCGGTCCCGTTGAATCCGTAATCGCTTTCTATGTCAGCGGACTTGTCGGAATGACTTTTCGCTGGATTAAAAGCAATTACAAGCAGCCAAAGGAAGTATTAGCTTCCTGCCAGTATCAAATGATGAAAGATCTTTTTTAGGACAGCATGTTGATAAGTGTTTTCATGGTGTGGAGTTCCTATCCGAATTATTTACAAAAAATACAAACTCTATGAATGTCCCTCTCGTCACATACCGAGTTTTTCACACAAATACTGACCGAACAGATTATTCGCTTCCTCCAGAACATAAGTATTTTGACTTCTATTTGTAGGGCATACGAAGTTCTTTTCCTATTCACTTTTCCTATGATTCTTTAGATATGTAGTCCCCCCACTTACCTTTCTCTGTTTTGGAGATACATATTTCCTGGTAACCCCAAGAATAATCGCAGACAGATACAATGCCATCTGGAGCCCCATATATGTCCCGTGAAGTCCATATACGGATTATACCAGTCCAAAATTTTTGCAGTCACACATACCAGACTGCATACGACGCATATATGCAATAAAATTTCTCTTACTCTGTTCATGACAATCCCTCCGTGATAAAAATTCCATCTTCTACTTCATGTTCCGGCTTATAAGGGTGGTTCACCACTTGCTCCTTCATCGTCATAAAAGAACAATGGCCGCCGTCCAGATTATAAGCCGCCTTACAACCCAAATCTTCAAATACTTTTGCCATCTCATCAAGGAACATTCCCCTGGAGCTTTTCTGCCTTCCGTCTACAAGCAGCAGGCAGTAATGCCCCGGCTGGTAGATATCCATCGTCCCGTCCCAGTTTAATACACAGGTTTCTTCCGTTGTCTGTTTATTCCTGTATATCACCCCGTTCCGGATAATGGTTCCATTATTTTCATGACGGTTGTTACTGTAGGAATCTCCGTTTACCGCAAGAACTGACTTCATCCTTGCCGACATATCGGTAAGTTTTTCTGAATATCCCACGCCATAAGTATCCTTCGCAAATGCTGGCCATCACAATCCATACATAACATTGCTGAATGATTGCATATCCTGCGGCAATTCCTACCAAAATGCCTCCTAATATATCGGTTGGATAATGGACGTACAGATACAGTCTTGAAAATGCAATGAGGCACGCAAGGATCAATGCCGGTTTCCACAATTTTCTTTCCCCTGAAAAGTAAAGCGCTGCCACCGCTGCAAAAGAAGCCGCCGTATGTCCTGACGGGAAAGAAAAATCATCCGGTCTTGCGATCAGTAACTGTATCTGTGTGTTCACGTCACACGGACGTATCCGGGCAAATAGATTTTTCAGTATTCCGTTACACACTACAAGTTCTATACACAGCGCAGCCATCATTACCATTCCTGTTTTCCTTGTATCCGGGCCGAATGGCCATAGTGGTATCCCCTTGCGGGGTTTCCTCTTTCCCTGGCCGGATGGCCATAGTGGTATCCCCTTGCGGGGTTTTCTTGTTTTTGGAATCAGCAACAATATCACTGCCAGTACAATCCAAATCATTCCTGCATTTCCTAATTTTGTAATAAAACACATGACCGCATCACCTGCCGGTGTCCGTATATTTTGTATCCAGTCCAAAATCATAAGTTCTATATTACTTCCCATTCCCATCCGTCCCTTCTTCTTTTTCTCCTATAATGGTCGGAATCTGAAAGATCATCAGCATAATACCCAGAAAAACCATAGTTCCCACATTTACATTTCTCATCTCCTCGTATAATAAGTTTGTAAGCAAGAAAACAGCTTGCAGACTTATTCTTTTTTGATTAGACAGAAGGATAATTCTAAACA